>JALTPW010000732.1 GCA_026999335.1 Chromatiales bacterium | reverse complement strand
GCCATCATCGGCAGTGACCGTCACTGTGATGGTCTTGTGTGCTTCGCCAGTAGTCAGGCTATAACTGCTGCTGGTCGCTCCCGCAATATTAGTACCGTTGGCCTTCCATTGGTAACTGTAAACAGGTGTATCACCATCGGCATCGGTCCAGCTACCCGTTGTGCTGCTCAGAGTGCCGCCCACCGATGCGGTGCCGGAAATAACCGGGATCACGGTATTGACCGGAGCAGCATTAGCCACAGCAGTACCAGCCGAGGTCACAGCGACACTGCCGCCATTGCCATCATCGGCAGTAACCGTCACTGTGATGGTTTTGTGTGCTTCGCCAGTAGTCAGGCTATAACTGCTGCTGGTTGCACCTGAAATAGAAGCGCCATCGGCCTTCCACTGATAACTGTAAGTAGGCGTATCTCCATCGGCATCAGTCCAGGTTCCGGCTGTGCTGCTCAGGACATTGCCGACTGCCACGGTACCGCTGATCACAGGAAGAACGGTGTTAACCGGAGCGGCATTAGCTACCGCTACCCCGGCAGTGGTAGAAGTGCCGGTCGTGGCTGTATAACTATCGGTACCCAACACATCCAGGGTAATAGTCTTGTGCGCTTCGTTGGTGGTCAGGACATAAGTGTTGCTGGTTGCGCCTGAAATATTGCTGCCATCGACCTTCCATTGGTAGCTAAGGGTCACTACATCGCTAGGATCCGGGTCATTGGTCGTAATATTGACCGCGCTCAGGATGTTGCCCACGGCGGCGGTACCGGAGATGCCCGGTATTCCCGTGAAGCCGGGGGCATCGTTAATCGAGGTGGAAATCACCGTCGTGGTGCTATTAGTACCATCCACCGTGCTGTCATTGACCGTAATGGTGAAGGTGGTGGTCTCAGTACTGGTGGGTGCCACTCGGTCATTGGACGGGGCGTAGACCAGCTGACGGATCGCTGTTTGCGCATTGGCCGCCGTAGCCGAAGCCAAGGAATAAGGGCCCGTCCCGGTGAAGCCTGAAGCCGTCAGCGAGGCCGAGGTGAAAGCGCCTTTGGCATTGGTATCCAGGGCCACCGTCGTGGTGACACTATCTCCATCCAGGTCAACAATGGTCACCGCAGAGAAGAGGCTGACAGTCGTATTGTCATTCACCGCCTGTCCGACCGAGGTACCGCCGATAGTCGGTGCACTGTTCGCGGCATTCCAGGTGAATGTGGCCAGGTCAATATTGCCAATAAATGTATTTGCTTCGCCATTATCGATGGCATCAAAATCAATCTTAAACCCAGTAATACTGACCCCGGCGAAATTGGTTAGCGTTGCGGGGAATGTATCGGCACCCGTTGATCCATCGGCTATGGAACCCGTCACTGTCCCACCGCCAAAAACATAACCTGTCACGCTGATATTCTGAAAAACATCGGCCGCCTCAAATTCAGCCAGCGTCAAACCCGTTAATTCAAAAGCGGTGAGATTGGTGCCATCGACATCCACACGTATCCACAAACCCGTTTGATCTTGAGCTAATATATTATCAAGATACGCACCTGAGCCAGCGGTGTTTGTGATCAACCCGCCGGGATCACTCCCGGAAGCGACAAAATTACTCGCGCCCAGTGTGCTCTGATCTGTCAGGGTGGCACCTTGATCTGTATAAATTGACAGGGTTTCCGTCGCGAGGACACCGGTAAAACCCTTCAGCGCATCCATACTCCAGGGTTTATCATTACCAACAACACCTGCAACAACCTCAAGCTCCCAGTCTGCCCCTTGCTCAGCGTTTCCGCTCAAGTCGTTGGATGCTGCAACATCTGCACCTGTCAATAAAGCCAGTTCATTGACCAAGAGTTGACCACGTTCACCCCGGCCCGTATTACAGCTATAAATTTTAAAGTCGCCGTTCTCGGCCATTGCCCGGTTGATCAACAACATTTCCTGTTTGTAACGACCGTCTTTCAGGCTATCGATATCCAGTGACGCCACACCCAAACGTACAGAAGCTTCTTCACCATGGGCAAAGATATGTACCGCCCTCACGTCGCGATGCTCGGCGAGAATAGCAGCCATCTCCCGCACACCGTCCCCCGTCCTGCTCAGTAAATAAATTTTGGCATCTGCCACGACGGCATCGATGAGGCTTTGGAAATCGTTGATGCCCGCATCGATAAAAACGATATGGCCATCACCGGAAATAGTGCTCAAATCAGCCGTGCGTCCCTTCAACAAGCGTGCATCGGTGGGACTTTGTGCAGAAGCTGGTTTATGAACTCTTTCAATGGACGAGTTCAGGGATAAAATTGGCTTTGAGGCAAATGCCCCAGCCACCGGCAGAGAACCCAGAACAACAATCAATGCAAGCGCATTACCGTAGAATCGTGAATAAAAATGCCACTGCGGCATGTACCTGGACTTCATGTTCACTTTTCCTTATGTTCCGGCTGGCGACCTAAAAATGGTTATCAGCGATCCTTTGGTCGAACTGTTACCCGCAAAATTTCTTTCATCAAGCAGTTCAAATTTTGCTTATCCGAGGAACAACGACTCAAAAAACCGTTATTTCTCGTATCCAACGCATCAATTACGAGATGGAAATGCCCCGTCAATCACGATGCAGTAACGCATCCCTAACTGTGGAGGGAGATTGTCGATAGCACTATTCCCGCCACTAACACTGATAGAGCCCGAATTAAGCATGGTCGCAGAACCATCGGTCGCATATGTCGCAGCGGCTGCCGTTCCTCTGGAGCCCGGGATTCGTGTATTGGCCAGCCATGCACCTGATTCAACATTTCCCGTAGCATCAACTGGAAGTGCATTAAGCGAATGAGTATGGCTGGGCATTTGGCTCTGCTGTAGGATCACGCTTTCCACCCCACGCTTCTGCCCTTGTCTGACAAATGTTAACCCCGGCCCCGGCCGCTGTCCGGCTCCTACCGGCGTACGTCCGCGAAGATCCGGCATACCAAAGTTGGTACGCCCGTCACCGCCATAAGTCGTTCCCATCACAGCAAAAAGTGCCTGGTTCGCAGTAATGGCAACGAGTTGCCCGGCTGCCTCAACGGTACCCCTAGGGCAATAACTGCCCGCAGTCATGCAAACCGACCCCAGGTAAGCCTCTGTCGTGCATGCCTGAACAGGACTCAAGGCAACAATAAAAGGAACACTGGCCAATACAGACCCAATGATATTTCGGATGGACTTCCCACGACTGTTATTCATTATTCTTTTCTCCATTTTTGTTGTTACTACTATTCCTGATGGCATAGCTGACATTGATTCAGCCACCCCGGTTGATAACTCATATTTTCGTTATTGCTCCAGCTATGGATAAACCCATTTATCGCCTGGCTTAGCCCAACCCATTAATCAAGGCAGACGGAAAACGAAACGAAGTGATCACGTTTACTCATTGCGCAAATTATTATTTTTACTGTGAGTGTTGCGGTTTATATTTAAAGAAAATATAAACTCAGGTGATATGTCGTGATTCAGCACTGGATTCTTTAGATTTTTTTACAATTATCTTTCGATGCGTTTTTGATATGGGCGCAGGCAAGGCATGCTGTGCCCAATATGGTGAGTCGAGAAATCAATATCATTGCACAAGAGCAGGTAATGCAGCCTCTTGCAATGGACGAAAGAAATTTTGGGAGGCGGTAGCTTACGTTCCACAGAAAGACATTATTCAGTGGTGATGATCTTTCGGGCCGTGTGCATGGCTATGTTCCAGCGCTTCGGTGGTGGTGGCGTGGATATCGCCTCGAACTTCAGCTGCTGCACACCAGCCAGCGGGCGGTTGCTGTCCACGGTGACGGTATCGTTGCCGCCCTGGCCGGCGGCGTAGTGCTCACCACCGTCACCGACGTGGTGGGTTTTCCTTCCCTGGTCTCGCCGCGATGGTGTTGCATTAATGGTTCGCCCCACTACGCCGCTGGTCGCCGTGGACATCATCATCGAGATGAGTGACCGCCCCGGCCGCCCTATCCTGCTCATCGAGCGCAAGAACCCATCCCATGGCTGGGCATTGCCGGGTGGTTTCGTCGATGTCGGTGAGCGGCTGGAGCAGGCGGCGATCCGCGAGGCTAGGGAAGAAATCTCTCTTGAGGTACAACTCAAGGTTCTGCTGGGCTGCTACTCGGATCCGGCACGCGACCCGCGCGGCCACACCATCAGCCCGGTATATGTGGCCGAGGCCAGCGGCGAACCACGTGCTGCCGACGATGTGCGGGTTTTTTTGCCCGATCAGCTACCGACGGCGCTGGCCTTCGATCATGCCCTGATCCTTGCCGATTATCGGCGCTACCGCGAGACCGGCCAGCTCGCGCCTCTACGCTGAGCCCCACACTGAAAAAAATGCCACTGTAGGAGCGGGCCATGCCCGCGATGGTCACCATACTCGATCAGTGTGCTCGTCGTAGGAGCGCCTTCAGGCACTCTTACAACACCGAGATCTATCAAACCATCGCGGGCATGGTCCGCTCCTACACATTCTTTTTTGTTCCGCAGAAAAGACATCACTTAGTGCAGATGATGAGCCTCCGGGCCGTGTGCATGACCATGCTCCAACTCTTCGGCGCTGGCGTCGCGGATATCGACGATCTTGACCTCGAAGTTCAGCTGTATACCGGCCAGTGGGTGGTTACTGTCCACGGTGACGCTATCGTCGCTGACCTCGGTGACGGTCACCACGTCCATCTCGCCTTCGGGGCTCTGGGCATGGAACTGCATGCCGGGCTCGATCTCACCATCGGCGGGAAAGCGGTCACGGGGCACGCTGGCGACACGGGAATCATCACGCTCGCCATAACCTTCTTCAGGCGATACAGAGACGCTGAGTTCGTCGCCACTCGCCTTGCCGGTGAGGGCGTTTTCCAGCCCGGGGATGATGTTCTGCGCACCGTGCAGGTACAGGAAGCTGCCGTCATCGGACTGGTCGATGACGGTGCCGTCGTTATCCGTCAGTTTGTAGTGCAGGGTGACGACTTTGTTTTTCGCAACAGTGTTTTCTGCAATAGTCATGGGATTCCTTTAGTCTTGTTTGCTGGTGGTAAATGGCTCGGCGAAAAATCACCGCTGGCGCGACTGCGCCTACTGCCCACGCGCACGCTGATAGGCAGCCTCGGAAAGCTGGCCCCATTCGTCGTGGCCGGCCATGAAATTACGATAGTTCTCGTAGACCTTTTTGAAGGCGGGATCCTTGGCCGACTCTTCGTCCAGCACCTCACCGGTGAGGCGGTGCAGCTCAGCCAGCACGTCATCCGGGAAGGGCAGCACCTGTACCCGGTGTTCGTCCTTCAAGCGGTGCAAGGCCTGCATGTTGCGGGCCTCAAACTGATTCAGCATCCATTGATTGGTATCGGACGCGGCGACCTCGATGGCTTTTTGCAGATCCGCCGGCAGGCTGGCGTAGGCCTGTGTATTGACCGTCAACTCCAATACCGGACCGGGCTCGTGCCAGCCGGGGTAGTAATAGTATTTGGCCGCGCGGTACAGACCCAGGCGCTCGTCGTGAAAAGGGCCAACCCATTCCGTGGCATCGATGGTGCCACGATCCAGGGCGGTATAAATCTCGCCACCGGCCATCAGTATCGGAGAGCCACCGGCCTTGGCAAAGACCTTGCCACCGAGACCGGGAATGCGCATTTTCAGGCCCTTGAGATCGGCCACGGAGTCGATTTTTTTGTTGAACCAACCGCCCATCTGCACACCGGTATTACCCATCGGGAAAGGCACCAGGTTGTGGGGTTGATACAGTTCGCGCCACAGCGTCAGCCCGTCACCGGCCGACAGCCAGGCGTTCATGCCTTGAGCATTCATGCCGAAGGGCACGGCGGTAAAGAACTGCGCAGCGGGCAGCTTGCCGGCCCAGTAATAACCGGCGCCGTGACCCATCTCCACGGTGCCCTGCGACACGGCATCGAAAACCTGCAAGGCCGGCACCAGTTCACCGCCGGCGAACACTTTGATCTTCAGGCGGCCATTGCTGAGGGTTTTTACATCATCGGCGAAGCGCTGTACGCCTTCCTGGAAGATGGGGAAGTTGGGTGGCCAGGTGGTGACGATCTTCCAGTTATAGATCTTTGCCGGTGCGGCATCCGCGACACCGGCCGGGGCATCGGACTGGCCGCTGCAGCCACTGAGTGCGCTGCCGACAATAAACAGGAGAAAAAGGGTTTGAATCAGGACGCGCATACTTGTTATTCCTTGTGGGAAATGCCTTGCCGTGGCGGTTGTGCTTTAACGAAAAGGGGGGATTATAACGGTTTATGGCACGTTAACGCAGACACAAAAAAGCCCCGCTGCAAGCAGCGGGGCTTTTTACGCAGGTTCAGGCGGCTTTCTGGTGCGCGATATCCTCTACCAGTTGCTCCAGTTTCAGCGTATCGGCGGTAAATCCACGGATGCCTTCAGCCAGTTTTTCCGTGGCCATGGCGTCCGCGTTCATCAGCCAACGGAAACGGGCCTCGTTGAGTTCGATGCGTTCGATGTCGGCCTCGCGCGCCATTTCCGGCGACAGCTGGCGCGGCAACTCGCCCTCACTGGCCTGTAACTCTTCCATCAACGCAGGGGCGATGGTTAGCAGATCGCAGCCGGCCAGTTGCGTGATCTCATCGATATTGCGGAAGCTGGCGCCCATCACGACCGTCGCGTAGTCGAATTTTTTGAAATACTGATAAATGCCAGTGACGGATTTGACGCCGGGATCATCGGCAGCGGCGTAACCATCCACACCCTCGGCCTTTTTGTGCCAGTCCATGATGCGACCGACGAAGGGAGAGATCAGTGTCGCACCCGCATCGGCGGCGCCGATGGCCTGGGCGAGACTGAACATCAGGGTCAGGTTACAGTGGAGACCCTTCTTCTCCAATACCTCGGCGGCGCGGATGCCTTCCCAGGTAGCGGCGATCTTGATCAGGATACGCGAGCTGTCCACACCGGCCTCACGGTACAGGGCGATGAGCTGCTCGGCACGGGCGATGGTGGCGGCGGTATCAAAGGAGAGGCGCGCGTCCACTTCGGTGGAGACGCGGCCGGGCACGCTAGCAAGGATTTCCTGGCCGAAATTGACGGCGATCTTGTCCAGCGTCAACAGACGCCGCTGTTCTGCGCTCCCCCCCTTGGCCTGGCCGTATTCGATGGCCGACTGCACCAGCGGCTGGTACTGCGGCATCTGTGCCGCCTTGTACAATAATGAGGGATTGGTGGTGGCATCGCTGGGCCGGTATTGCTGGATGGATTCGATGTCACCGGTATCGGCCACCACGGTGGTCATACTGCGTAATTGTTCGAGCTTGTTCATTGCAACTGTCCTTTGCGCCAAATTGAGGGGCACTACAGGCTGATACTAACGGCCATGTCTCGTATGACTTTAGTTCCGTAGGGTGGGCGGCGCTCACCCGCCCCGGCCGTGCGGCATAATAGAGAAACCCCTTTCCACCCATTTGGACGCAGTGGAACAGGTTTAGTTCGCCGGCAACTGAATCCATAAATGGCTGTACCAGTAATAGCGGCCCTGCTGCGCCGAAGGCGCGGTACAGTTGTAGCGGCTGCGGCCCACCGGCAACGGTGCAGCGGCCTGCACAGCGAAACGCCGTGCAGCGCGGTCTTCCCATTCCACATCGACGCGCCCCTGCCCGGAGATAAAGCAACTGAGCTGATCGAGACGGGCATCACTGTCACCCAGGCTTACGCGCAGGCGCGGTGGGTTATTGGCATCGTCGATCACCGGCTCCCACGGCTCGGCCGACAACACCGGCAGGGCCAAGCTGGCGATCTTGGTACGGAAGCCGTCCCTGTCGGCGTAGCGCTCCGACAGGGGGAAGCGCGGCAGGGCGCGAAAGTCATAACCCGGCCCGGCCGGGCCGGATTGCTGGCCAAAGGCGGTGTAACCCAACCCGGCGACCAGATCCGCCAGCAGGGTGTTGAATTCGCCGTAGGGATAGGCCAGCAGCATCGGCGCACTGCCCAGCTCTTCTTTCAGGCGTCGCTGGGCACGCTGGATGTCCTCGCGCAGGCGCGCCAGCCAGACCGTGTCGTCCTCGCCGGACTGACGCCGGATCAAGTGCCCATGGCTGGCGGAGTGATTGGCAAAATTGGCGCCGTGGCGCTGCATTTCACGCATCTGCACCCAGGTCATCAGGGCCGTGTAGCGCTTATCCACGCCATCGGTGGCGACGAAGACGGTGAAGGGCCAACCGCGTGCGCGCAGGCGTGGGAAGGCCTCTGTGTACACAGAGGTATAGGCATCATCGATGGTGATGGCCACCACCCGCGCCGGGAAGGGTTTGTCATTGCGCAGGTACTGCACCACCTTTTGCAGCGGCCAGACCTGATAGCCATTGGCGGCGATGTAGTCGAGATGGGCCTCGAATTGTTTTAGCCGCACATTGGTCGATGGATATTTTTCGACGCCGAAGTGGTGATACATGAAGATCACCGCCTGGCGTTCCTCAGCGGCCGCAGCCGGAGCGAAAGCGAAAATCAGCAGAAAAAGCAGCCAGCGCATGAGGGATTCCGATCGGTCATTGGTCTGCGGCACAGTCTACCGCAGACGCCACGCCTTGCTACAATAGCCGGCCAACTCAGTCGTCACGAGCACACCATGAAGGCCCCTGAACTCCTCTCCCCCGCCGGCACCCTGCACAACATGCGCTACGCCCTGGCCTATGGCGCCGATGCCGTGTACGCCGGCCAGCCACGCTACAGCCTGCGCGCGCGCAACAATGATTTTGACCTCGAACACCTTGGCATCGGCATCGATGAGGCCCATGCCCAGGGCAAACGCTTCTATGTCGCCAGCAATATCTCACCGCA
>JALTPW010000731.1 GCA_026999335.1 Chromatiales bacterium | reverse complement strand
GTTCGCCCTGGGCGAGAAACTCCAACAATTCCAGTCGATTGCCGTTGCTCAGCGCCTTGCCGACACGGGCGAACTGGATAAACAGATCATGCTTGAAGCTGCCTTTCATGCTTTGTGAGTTCGATACTTTGCTTGACATGGTGGCCATTCCCGCTATCCTTATATTCAATAGACTTATTGAATACTTGATTCATGATTCATTATAGCCTGCGTTTTCAGGCTGCCCAACCCGGAACAGGCCAGACATGACGTTTGACGAATTTGTGGTACACAACGAGATCGCCCTCCGCCTCGCTTTCTTTTTCGGCATCTTCGCCGTCATGGCGGTGTGGGAGGTCATCGCCCCGCGCCGTGCGCTAACCGTGTCGAAGGCGGTGCGCTGGGTCAATAACCTGGGTCTGGTATTTCTCAACAATCTGCTGTTACGCCTGCTATTTCCCGCCGCTGCCATCGGCATGGCCGCCTTCGCTGCCGAGCACGGCTGGGGCCTGCTCAACTATTATTCCCTGCCCTTCGCCCTGAGTGTCGTGCTGGCGGTGGTGGCATTGGATTTCATCATCTATCTGCAGCACGTGCTGACACATGCCGTGCCCACTCTGTGGCGTCTGCATCGGGTGCACCATGCCGATCTGGACTATGACCTCACCACCGGCGCACGCTTCCACCCCATCGAAATCATTCTGTCGCTGCTGATCAAGTTCGCCACCATCATTGTGCTCGGCGCACCGGTGCTGGCGGTGGTGATCTTCGAAGTGGTGCTGAATGCCATGGCCATGTTCAATCACGGCAACGTCAGTCTGCCACGCGGCCTTGATCGCATCGTGCGTCTATTTGTGGTTACCCCCGACATGCACCGCGTGCATCATTCCGTGGAAGACAACGAGGCCAACAGCAATTATGGCTTCAATCTGTCCATCTGGGATCGTCTGTTCGGCACCTACATCGACCAGCCGCGCGCAGGCCACGACGACATGATCATCGGTATCCATAAATACCGCGAGCCGAAACAGGTCAACCAGTTACCCGGCATGCTGGCCCTGCCGTTTGTGGGCAAGATTACCGGGTATGCGATCAATCGGCGTGAATGGAGTCAACCCACCGAAAACGAACAACAAACCCGGCAAGAAAAAATCAGGCATCCGTAGGGTATTACCCACCGATAGTTTGAATCACGGGCACCGCCCACCCTGGCGTTGTTGACCCATAAAATTCGCAAGAATAGATTCGGCCAGGGAAAATGCCACGGCAGCCAACCAGACTCCACTTCGCTTTATTCGCTCATTCATCTCGCCCATTGACTTGACGGAACACCGGCCAGCCACCAGAATCATTACCTATGCGCCGCGTACTCCTCTCGTCATTGATCCTCGCCCTGTTCAGCACCGGTATCGTCTGGGCATCGGACACGCATGTGGATTTGATGCCTGAGCACGCCGTCACGGTGTCCGGCTGCCTGTATGACGCCCCGCTGGGTGAAAGCGATCACCACCAAAATCACGGCTGCCACATGTCATCGCACCTGGTGGCCATGACCTCGGACAGTGGCCTCATCCCCCCCCTGGCCCATGACGCCTATTTTCCGGCGTCCTTTCAAACCCTGAATTCCCGGCATTCCGCCCCCCCCATTCGCCCTCCTCGGGTCTGATTCGCACTTTTTTCATGTCGTGCTGCGCCTGTGCGCGCCGTGCGGCAACGTGTGATTTTCAGATTTTCGGGAGTTTCATATGTCTTTGCAGCAACTTTTTCTGACGGGCCTGCTGGCCTGTCTGGCCCTGCCCATAGGGGCGGCACCCCCCCTCACATCGCCGGCCATCGATGATTTGCTACGGCAGGCCTGGGAAAACCACCCCGGCATACAGGCCGCACAATCCGCCATCGACGCCGCCCGCGCCCGCAGTGAAGCAGCGGGCAAGCCCATCTACAACCCGGAGCTGGATGTCGACGCAGAACGCACTGCCGTCACTACCCTCAGCGTCGGCATCAACCAGACCATCGACTGGGGCGACAAGCGCGGCGCCCAGCGGCAGATGGGCAACAGCGACGTACTCGTCGCCCGGGCTGAGCTGGCCAGCCTGCGCCAGCAGGTGGCCAGCGAAGTACTGATGGGCCTCGCCCACTATCAGAGTGCGCAGGAGCAACGGCAGTTGGCCACGCGCTACGGCGAACTCATGGAGCAACTGGTGGAGACCACCGAGCAGCGCTATGCCGCCGGTGACCTCGGTCAGCTGGACGTCGCCCTGGCGCGGGTCGCCTTCAGTGAATCGCGTATGCAGATGGCGCGCCGTGAGGCCGAGGTCGCCACCCAACAGGCCGCACTGGTGGCCGCCAGCGGCCTGGGGCTGAGTCAATGGCCCGCTCTGCCAACCCCCGCCCCACCCGCCGATCCGCAACGTGATGCCTTGCTGGCCGGACTGCCCCAACTCGTCGCCCAGCAGGCGCGTATCGCCAATGCCCGCGCCGGCACCGAACTGGCGCGGGCCAGCCGCAGTGCCGACCCCACCTTTGGCCTGCGTGGCGGTGCCGAAGAAAATGATCTGCTGCTGGGTTTGAGTTTTTCCATACCGCTGAATGTGCGCAACGACTTCACCGCCGAAGTCACCGCCGCCTCGCAACAGGCCGTGCAGGAAGAAAAAATCCTGCTGGATCTGCGGCGTCTCGCCGCCAGCCGCTTCGACGGCAGTCTGTCGGTATATCGCCTCACCCATCGCGCCTGGCGCCAGTGGCAGGATGCGGGCCAGGGCAATCTGACGCAGCAGTCGAGTCTGGTGCAGCGTATCTGGGAAGCCGGCGAACTCAGTACCACCGACTACCTGTTGCAAATCGGCCAAAACATCAATACCCAGATCACCGCCGCCGAGCTGAAGGGCGACCTGCGGCTGGCCCGGGTCGAGTGGTTGAGGGCGTCGGGGCAATTTGGTGATGCCAGACAAACCCCGAACTCACCCTGAAACGGCTAACGGTAGGAGCGGGCCATGCCCGCGATATTTTTCAGCACCGCGTTTATCGCGGGCATGGCCCGCTCCTACGATTTTTTACTGATTAGTGGTGAAAACTCACATCTTCGCCATTGAACAATTCGCCGTCG
>JALTPW010000730.1 GCA_026999335.1 Chromatiales bacterium | reverse complement strand
TGCTGCAGCAGCGCATGATGGAATGCGTGGACGGCGACTTCCAGAATTACAAATCGAAGGACGGCGCCTATGTGCGCGAGCATTTCTTCGGCAAGTATCCGGAACTCAAGGCCATGGTGGCGAAGATGTCCGACGAGGACATCTGGCGTCTCAACCGCGGCGGCCACGATCCGCACAAGGTTTTTGCGGCCTACAAGGCGGCCGTGGATCACGGGGGCCAGCCGACGGTGATCCTGGCGCAGACGGTGAAGGGTTACGGTATGGGCTCCGCCGGCGAGGGGCAGATGCGCACCCATTCGCAGAAAAAGCTGTTGGATGACGAAATGATCGCCTTCCGCGACCGCTTCAATGTGCCTCTGTCCGACGAAGAGGCCACCAGCTGCACGTACTACAAGCCAGCGGAAGACAGCGAAGAAATGCGCTACATGCATGCCCGGCGCAAGGCGTTGGGTGGCTATCTGCCGGTGCGCAAGTATCAGGCTGCGCCGTTGGAGATTCCGCCTCTGTCCGTATTCCAGTCCCTGCTGGATGGCAGCGGCGAGCGTGAAATGTCCACCACCATGGCCTGGGTGCGGATGCTCAATATCCTTTGCCGCGACAAGAATATTGGCAAGAACATCGTGCCCATCGTGCCCGACGAGGCGCGCACCTTCGGCATGGAAGGCATGTTCCGCCAGCTCGGCATCTACTCCTCTGTCGGCCAGTTGTACACGCCGCAAGACAAAGACGAGATCATGTTCTACAAGGAGGACAAGAGCGGTCAGATACTCGAAGAGGGTATTAACGAGGCCGGTGCTATGTCGTCCTGGATCGCCGCCGCCACGGCCTACAGCGCCCATGGTGTGAACGTGATTCCGTTCTATATCTATTATTCCATGTTCGGTTTTCAGCGCATTGGTGATCTGGCCTGGGCCGCCGGTGACATGCAGGCGCGTGGTTTCCTGATCGGCGGCACCGCCGGGCGCACGACCCTGGCCGGCGAGGGTCTGCAGCATCAGGATGGCCACAGTCTGGTGCTGTCGAGCACCATCCCTAATTGTGTCAGCTACGACCCCACCTTCGCCTACGAGATGGCCGTGATCATTCGCGACGGCATGAAGCGCATGTTTGTCGAGCAGGAAGATGTCTTCTATTACATCACTGCGATGAACGAGAATTACACCCACCCGGCCATGCCCAAGGGCGCCGAGGAAGGCATCATCAAGGGTATGTATCTGTTACAAAGCGGCGGCAAGAGTCGTGGTAAGAAAAAGCCTCGTGTGCAGCTCATGGGTTCCGGCACCATCCTGCGCGAGGTGATCGCCGCCGCCGATCTGCTCAATGCCGAGTGGGGCGTGGGCGCCGATATCTGGAGCGCCACCAGCTTTACCGAGCTGGCCCGCGAGGCCCGCGACTGTGATCGCTGGAACCGCCTGCATCCCACCGAGGCGCCGAAGCAGACCTTTGTCGCCCAGTGCCTGAAGGGATACACCGGCCCGCTGATCGCCGCCACCGATTACATCCAGGACTATGCGGAGCAGATCCGCAAGTGGGTGCCGGGCCGCTATGAGGTGCTGGGTACCGACGGTTTTGGCCGCAGCGACACCCGTGCCCAGCTGCGCAAGCATTTCGAGGTGAACCGCTATCACGTTGTGGTTGCCGCGCTGAAGGCGCTGGCTGACGAAGACACGCTGCCGGCAGGCAAGGCCGCCGAGGCCATCGCCAAGTACGCCATCGATGCGGACAAGATCAACCCGCTGTACGCCTGACCCGTGAGCGACCCATCCTGTTTTATCGCCGGGATAGGGCGCCAGGAGACAAGTAAGCATGACTAAAGAAATTTTTGTGCCTGATATCGGGGACTTTGACAGTGTCGAGGTGATCGAGGTACTGGTTGCCCCCGGCGATAGCATCCAGATCGAGGATTCGCTGATTTCGGTGGAGTCCGACAAGGCCACTATGGAAATTCCGGCCCCCGAGGCGGGGGTGGTGAAGGCGCTAAAGGTTGCCGTCGGCGACTCTGTCACTAAGGGCAGTTTGATTTTGCTGTTGGAGCCTGTCGCGGAATCTGTGAGTGATGCCTCTGCGGAAGAGGCCCGGGCGGATATGCTTGATACTGAGGTGGTGCCTGCGGTTGCTTCCAAGCCTGCGCCCAGCCCGGTCTCCACACCGGCCCACAAGCCTTCACCCACGGCAAAAATCAACGAAGTCAGCTTCACCAAGGCCCACGCCAGCCCCGCGGTGCGGCGTTTCGCCCGCGAACTGGGTGTTGACCTGGGACAGATCGACGGCAGCGGGCCCAAGGGCCGCATCGTCAAGGACGACGTCAAGTCCTTCATTAAGCGTGCCCTGTCGCAGCCGGCCGGTGCTGGCCTCGGTGTTGCGCCGATGCCGGAGATCGACTTCAGCCAGTGGGGCGAGGTGGCAAGCAAGCCGCTGAGCAAGATCAACAAACTCACCGGCCAGTTCCTGCACCGCAACTGGGTCAGCGTGCCCCACGTCACCCAGTTCGACGAAGCGGATATCACCGATCTCGAGGTTTTTCGCAAGTCTATGGCGGCGGAGTACAAGGAAAAGGGTATTCGCATCACACCATTGGTGTTCTTGATGAAGGCGCTGGTGTCGGCAATGAAAGAGTTGCCACGCTTCAACAGTTCACTGGATGCCAGTGGCGAAAACCTGATTGTCAAGCAGTATTACAACATCGGTATCGCCGTGGATACGCCGGACGGTCTGGTGGTGCCGGTGGTGCGGGACGTAGACCGCAAGTCACTGGTGGATCTCGCCGTCGAGCTGGGCGAGATCAGCGTCAAGGCACGCGAGAAGAAACTCAAACCGTCCGATATGCAGGGCGGTTGCATGACGATTTCCAGCTTGGGTGGTATTGGCGGTACGGCCTTTACGCCAATCGTCAATGCACCGGAGGTGGCCATCCTTGGCGTATCACGCTCCAAGATGCAGCCGGTGTGGAATGGTGAAGAGTTTGAGCCACGCCTGGTTTTGCCACTGGCGCTGTCTTACGACCACCGCGTGATCGACGGTGCCGACGGTGCACGCTTTACCTCTTTCCTCAGTCGCGTATTGTCTGACACGCGCCGGCTGTTGCTGTGATGGAGAAGAGGCCAATGAGCAACGTTATAGATATCAAGATGCCGGATATCGGTGATTTCGATGGCGTCGATGTCATCGAGGTGCTGGTCGCTCCGGGTGATACGATTAAGGTGGATGATTCGCTGATCTCGGTGGAGTCTGACAAGGCGACCATGGAGATTCCTTCGCCCAGAGGCGGCGTGGTGAAAGATGTGGGGGTCAAGGTGGGTGATCAGGTCGCCGAGGGTTCACTTATCCTGATGCTGGAGGTGACGGAGAATGCGGAAGAGGGTGCGGAAGCTGTACTTGTCGATGAGAAACCGGCACAGCCCACCTTGGCAGAATCCGTAGCGGCACCGGCCGCCGCCAGCTACAGCGGTGACGTCGATCTGCACGCCGAGCTGGTGGTGCTGGGCTCCGGCCCCGGTGGTTACACGGCCGCCTTCCGGGCCGCCGACTTGGGCAAACAGGTCGTATTGATCGAACGCTACGAGCGCATCGGCGGCGTCTGTCTCAACGTGGGTTGCATCCCCTCCAAGGCCCTGCTGCACACCGCGCAGGTGATCAACGAGGCGGCCGAGTTCGGCGATATCGGCGTCAGCTTCGGTAAGCCGAAGATCGACCTCGACAAGCTGCGTGCGCACAAGGATTCCGTGGTGGGCAGGTTGACCGGTGGCCTCGAGGGCCTGGCCAGGCAACGCAAGGTGCAGATCGTGCGTGGCTATGGCAGGTTCACCTCCGCCAACACCCTCGAAGTAGAGAGTGACGATGGCAACAAGACCGTGGTGGGTTTTAATAGCGCCATTATCGCTGCCGGCTCGCGCGTCACCAAACTGCCCTTCATTCCCTGGGACGACCTGCGGGTGATGGACTCCACCGCTGCGTTGGAGCTGGCTGAGATACCCAAGCGCCTGCTGGTGGTGGGCGGTGGCATCATCGGCCTGGAGATGGCCACGGTGTACGACGCCCTGGGTTCCAAGGTGTCCGTGGTGGAGCTGTCGCCGGATCTTATTCCCGGCGTCGACCGCGACGTGGTGCGTCCGCTGGAGCGCCGTATCAAAAAGCGTTACGAGAACGTCTGGACCAACACCAAGGTCACTGCTATCGAGCCGACCAAGAAAGGCCTGAAGTGCACCTTCGAGGGCGTTTCAAAGGGCTCTCCACAAAGTAAGGGCGCGCCGGAGACGGACACCTTTGATCGTGTGCTGGTGGCCATCGGTCGTCGTCCCAATGGTTTGCTCATCGACGCCGACAAGGCCGGTGTGGCGGTGGATGAACGCGGCTTTATTGCCGTGGACAAGCAGCAGCGAACCAACGTCGATCACATCTTCGCCATCGGCGACATCGTCGGCCAGCCCATGTTGGCGCATAAGGCCACCCATGAAGGCAAGGTGGCGGCGGAGGTCACCGCCGGGCAGAAATCCTGGTTTGATGCGCGCACCATTCCGTCGGTGGCCTACACCGACCCGGAAGTGGCGTGGATGGGCAAGACCGAGAGCGAGTGCAAGGCTGAGGGTATTGAGTACGTCAAGGGTGTGTTTCCCTGGGCGGCCAGTGGGCGTTCGCTGTCCATCGGCCGTGACGAGGGCATGACCAAGGTGCTGTTCGATGTCGATCACCGCATCATCGGTGCGGCGATCACCGGCCCCAATGCCGGTGAGCTGATTGCCGAGGCGGTGCTGGCGCTGGAGATGGGCGCGGATATCGAAGATATTGCGCTCACCATCCATCCGCACCCGACCCTGTCGGAGACCTTCAATTTCGCCGCCGAGGTGGCCGAGGGCACCTGCACGGATATTTACGCGCCAAAGAAGAAATAGTTGTAGGTTGGGGTGAGGAACGAACCCCAACGTTCGGGCCGCGGTGTTTTCTGTTGTGGTTCGCAAGCTCACCCAACCTACGGCGGGCACGAATAAATAACCGTGAATAGCGACCAAGAACGAGCAAAATCATGCCAAAGATCAAAATCAACAAAGCCGTGCTCGCCTATTCCGGCGGGCTGGATACCTCCATCATCCTCAAATGGCTGCAGGACGAATACGACTGCGAGGTGGTGACCTTCACCGCCGACATCGGTCAGGGCGAAGAGGTCGAACCGGCGCGCGCCAAGGCCGAGGCTGCGGGCGTGAAGGAAATCTATATCGACGACCTGCGCGAGGAATTCGCCCGCGACTACGTGTTCCCCATGTTCCGCGCCAATGCCATCTATGAGGGTGAGTACTTGCTCGGCACCTCCATCGCCCGGCCGCTGATCGCCAAGCGCCAGATCGAGATCGCCAATGAGACCGGCGCCGATGCCGTGTCCCACGGCGCCACCGGCAAGGGCAACGACCAGGTGCGCTTTGAGCTGGGCTACTACGCCCTCAAACCCGACGTGCATGTCATCGCCCCCTGGCGCGAGTGGGATCTCAACTCGCGTGAGAAGCTGATGGCCTATGCCGAGACCCACGGTATCCCGGTAGAGCAGAAGCGCGGCAAAAAATCGCCCTATTCCATGGATGCCAACCTGCTGCACATCTCCTACGAGGGCGGTATTCTCGAAGACCCCTGGGCGGCGCCTGAGGAGGACATGTGGCGTTGGACCGTGGCGCTGGAAAACGCCCCCGATGTACCGGCCATTATCGAGCTGACCTATGCGTGCGGTGACATCGTCGCCATCGACGGTGAGCGTATGACTCCGGCGCAAGTGATGGAACATCTCAATACGCTGGCTGGTAGCCACGGCATTGGCCGTGATGACATTGTCGAGAACCGTTTTGTCGGCATGAAATCCCGCGGCTGCTACGAGACCCCTGCCGGCACCGTGATGCTCAAGGGCCACCGGGCCATGGAGTCGCTGACCCTGGATCGTGAGGCCACCCACCTCAAAGACGAGCTGATGCCGCGTTACGCCAAGCTGGTTTACAACGGTTTTTGGTGGAGTCCGGAGCGCGAGATGTTGCAGGCCATGGTCGATGTCTCACAGAAAACGGTGAACGGCCGCGTGCGTCTGAAGCTGTACAAGGGGAACGTCATTGTTGAGGGCCGTGAGTCCGATGGTGATAGTTTGTTCGATGCTAGTATCGCCACCTTTGAAGACGACGAAGGCGCCTATAACCAGCAGGACGCCGAGGGCTTCATCAAGCTCAACGCCCTGCGTCTGCGTATTGCGGCGGCGCGAAAGGCAAAATAATCCTTCACACGACACCCGGCCGGCAGGGTTTCTGTTGCGTTGCTCGGGAACTGTGGCTATATTCCGGGGCGGACTCTAACCTGAAGTCACAGACTCAGGCCTAAACCTTTGGTTTCGTTTTTGTGGGTTGCGGCTGGAGAATTTTCTGATTCATTGGGAACACTGGGTGGTTTGATTGCAATCCCGACTCAATCTTGTTAAGGGAATCAATCAAAAGGACTTGTCGGATTTCGCTGCGGCCTCCGGGGAGGGTGTTATCGCCCTCGATGCCGCGGGCAGTCTGTTGGACATGAACCAGGAAGCCGAGCGCATCCTGGGCTGGGTGGCGGGTGAGCTGAAAGGCAAGGACTTCTTTGCTGAAACCCATCTCAAATTCACCGATATCCGCACTCTGGGTTCAGCGCCGTGTCCGGCGTTGAACAGCGTCGACTGTTCCCACCTCAATATCAATACCCGTTTGCAGCACCGTAATGGTACACAGCTGGATGTGAGTTTTATGCTTTCTCCCCTGTTCGATGCCGGTCGTGTGGTGGGCAAGTTGTTCATTTTTCGTGAACGGGGTGATGCACAGGTGGGTAGTGGTATGGAGGCGCGGCTGGTGGCCTCGGCGGCCAGTCTCATCGTCAGGCTGGGCATCGACGGACAGGTACAGTTCTGCAACCACTCTGGCGATTGGTTGTTTGGTGCCGAGCCCACCGCCGATTTTATCCCCGAAGCCATTATCACTCTGCTGCGTGAGTGTCCGAACCAGTTGGATCAGCAGACCCTGCTCGATCGCCGCTGGAGCCAACATGAGGGACGGGAAGTTTGTGTGTCGTGGTCCGTCTCGGTACTGCGTGATGTCCGTGGTGGCGTGAATGGCGCGGTGTGCGTCGGCACCGATTGTACCGATCACGATCTCTATGAAAAAACCCAGCGTCAGCAACGCCGTATGACACAGGCGGTGTTTGAGCATATCAATGACGGGGTGATTGCCGTGGATGTTGAGGGGCGGGTGGAATACCTCAACCCGGTGGCCGAGAATCTCACCGGTTGGTCATTTGGGGAAGCTGAGGGGCTGCCGCTGAAAAATATCTACCACGTGGTTGATGAGTTTACCCAGGAAGCGAAGGAAGACCCGGTGGCGCGCTGTCTGCGTGACCGCGCCTGTGACCCGGGACAGAGTACCGGCATGTTGTTGCGGCGCGGTGGTCTGGAGTTTTGTATTCAGGATACGGCAATGCCGGTGCGTGATATCCACGGTGACATCAATGGCGCGGTGGTGGTGTTCAGTGATATCTCCGAGTTGCGCGGCCTGGAGCGCTGGGTGGAGTACGAGGCCAGTCACGATAGCCTGACCGGCCTCTTCAACCGTCGTCAGTTCGAGATACATTTGCAGAGTGCGTTGGAGAGCGTACTGGATGACGACTGCCAGCATGCCCTGTTTTATCTCGATCTTGATCATTTTCAAGTGATCAACGACAGCTATGGGCATGTGGCGGGTGATCAACTGTTGAAGGAGCTGTCGCGGGAACTCAAGACGAAGCTGGTGGAGAGTGCCTGCCTGGCGCGTCTGGGCGACGACGAATTTGGCATTCTGCTTGAAAATATATCCACCGATGCGGCCAGGCGACAGGCCCGCGAACTGTGCAAGCTGGTACGTGCCTACCGTTTTTTATGGGAAGACAAGCCCTTCGAGATCGGCGCCAGCATCGGTCTGGTGCCCATGACCTCTCGCTGGCGTGATGTGGGTGAATTGATGCGGATGGCGGATTCCGCCTGTTGTGTCGCCAGGGAGCGAGGTGGCAACCGTGTGCATGTCTATCAGGTCGGCGATGCGGCACTGGCGCAGCGCAAGGGCGAGATGCAATGGATACCGATTGTGCGTCAGGCCTTGCTTGAAGACAATTTCCGTCTCTATTGCCAGAACATCGTACCGCTGGCCGGTGATGCCAATGCCCCGGCGCATTTCGAGATCCTGTTGCGATTGTTGAATGAGGAGGGTGATATCGTGCGCCCGGCGGCCTTTATCGCTGCTGCCGAGCGGTATCACCTGATGCCGGAAATCGACCGTTGGGTGATCACCAATACCCTGCGTCTGCTCGGTGAGCGGCGTCAGCGTGGTGATGAAAACAGTCTGTTTTCCATCAATATTTCCGGCCAGTCGCTGGATGACGAGGAGTTCCTTGGTTTCGTGGTTGAACAGTTGCATGCCAGCGATGTGTCGCCGGAGAGTATCTGCTTTGAAATTACCGAGACTGCGGCGGCATCGAATCTGGTGATAGCGCAGCGTTTCATTGCCACTTTGCGTGACATGGGTTGTCGTTTTGCGCTGGATGACTTCGGTCGGGGGATTTCATCTTTTGCCTACCTGAAAAATCTCAAGGTGGACTATCTCAAGATAGACGGCATGTTCGTCAAAGATCTGGCCGAAGACGAGATTGGCCACGCCATGGTGGAGTCGATCAATAACATCGGGCACACCATGGGCGTGCAGACCATTGCCGAATTTGTTGAAACCCAGGCGGTGCTGGAGAAGCTGGTGACGCTGGGCGTGGATCATGTACAGGGTTACCAGTTGGGACG
>JALTPW010000729.1 GCA_026999335.1 Chromatiales bacterium | reverse complement strand
AATATCATGTCCAACAGCGCCGGGTTTGGCTTTCATATTGCCGCCAGTCTGCCGGATCTTGAGCTGCAATTTTGGGCTATCCGTGAATCCGTGTAAAAGCCGTGAGGTAATTTCGTGACTAATCCACCCTCCCGCCCAGAGGCTGCGCCTGTGCCGCCGGACAATCAGACACTGGTATTGTCAGAGCCGAGTGATCTCATCTTCCAGGATGAGCCTGCCGCCGTCACTGATAAAGAGATGATCACCTTTGATGGTGTGGAACAGCTTGATTATGACATCGACGTTGGTTTTCGACTGCGTGGCCACAGTTTAAATCCTCTGCTCGATGCCGCAACGCCGTTGTTTGGATTAGTCATTCGCGCGCGTCGAATGACTGATCATGACCAAATTCCTCAGCTTTATGTCCGTGTGCGTGATGAAATTACAGTTATTCTTGAAGAAATCAAACAGGCTGGATATGACGGCCCAACCCAGCTGGCTTACTCCTATTGCCTGTGTGCTTTTGTCGACGAAGCGATTATGGCAACTCAATGGGGCAGCCATTCCATCTGGGCGGAACGATCCATGCTCAGCGTCCATCACGATGAAACCTGGGGTGGTGAAAAATTTTTCACCATTCTATCGCGTATGCTACTGGAGCCTGACAAGTATCAAGACATGCTGGAGCTGGGTTATTACTGCCTGGGTCTGGGATTTCGGGGAAAATACGGTGTGCAATTCGATGGTGCCGCTCAGTTGCAGACCATCATGCGCAAGCTCCATGAAACTCTGCGTGATATGCGGGGTGATCCGAAAGAAGCGTTGCAGAATAGTCAGCAGCATTTAAAACCAACCCGTTATGGGTTTACAAGATACAGACCCCTGTGGCTGCACTGGCTGGTTAGTGGCGGCATTGTTTTGATTGCCTATGGCCTATATCAAAATACGCTTTCAGATCTTACTGCACAAGTATTGAAACAACTTGCTTCCATGTTGCCCTGAAAAGCCTACGTTAAAGACCCTGATTGCCGTGTCCCTGACCAAGGTCAGGAACATGCACGTTCCTTATTGATCTGCTCGATATACAAATCCTTTCGGCGACGCTATTCGGCCAGTTCGGTTTCATTCAACAGTGTGGCTTCCAATCACTGGAAAACGGGTCTTTCGATGATTATTTCTCCGGGTTTTCCCCATTGTCTGGCATGGTAATCCCTTCAGTTCTGGCTTGTTTTCACCTGGATAAATGACTTGAATTTTTGAAGCCAATTAAGGATAGTCTTGACAAGGTGAATGATGCAGCAGCCAGAGAACGTGCCCTGGGATGTCTGCATCCCCTCGGTAACTCTATCATCTCAAAGACTGGATATGCTCTACTTATATTCATAGCATCGGTGATAATATCCCCATAAAACCTGTACTACTAGCCCACAGATTCTGCTGAGGAGTCAGTAAACCTATGATTTGGAGTGACATTGACCGAGACAGGGACGATTCATGATTGATTTCTTGTTTTTTTCAGGTTTTCCTTGAACCAACGTAAGGAAGATGCAATCAAGATGTCGAAGAGTGGGGCATATATGCTGTTGTGCGAGTAATCCTACCGCAATATATGTCACTTCTGCTTTAGCTGATCAATACAAACAAATGAAGGAGTAATGATGAAAATAGGAACGCTTACCGCCGTCATCTTTCCATTAATGTTTTTATCTGCCTGTGTATCCAGTAGTAAATTTGAGGAAGCGCTAGCAGAGAAAGATGCGATGCGTGAATCCCTGCAAGGAGCCCAGGATGAAATTGGCCGTAATAAAGAGAAAATTGAAAAAACAGAACAGGAACTAGAGGCGGCCAGGATGAAAAATGCGCTGGCCCAGGAAGAAATTAATCGCAATCGGCAGAGACTCAAGGTGACGGAACAGGAATTAGAGTCCGCTAAAATGCAGGTTACAGAAATTCAGAATGAGCTAATGAATCTTGAAGCAAGGAAACAAGCCTTGCAGAGAAATCTTGCTGATTCTCAGGAACAAATGGCCACACTCAAAAATATTGAAGCAGAAACTAAACATCGTAATGAAATATATGCACAGTTTGTTAATCGGTTACAAACTATGATCGATGGAGGCCAGTTAACCGTTGGCATTGAACAAGGGCGAATTGTCATTAATCTTCCTAATAATGTCCTTTTCAAAAGCGGAAGTGCAAGTTTGAACCCCGAAGGTAAAGATGCCCTGAGTCAAATCGCGGCGGTACTGAGTCAGTTCGCCGACAGGCGTTTTCAGATTGAAGGACATACTGACAACCGACCTATTAAAAGCGCGCGATTTCCTAGTAACTGGGAGCTATCCACTTCTCGGGCACTTACCGTCGTTCATTTGTTGACAGATATGGATGTTATTCCTGAAAATATTTCTGCCGCCGGTTTTGGTGAGTTTCGTCCAAGGGCTGAGAATGAAACTGAAGAAGGCAGGCGGCTCAACCGTCGTATAGAAATAATCATGATGCCAAATCTTGATATTCTTTCCAGTGAGTTACCTAAAGTTACACCTTAAAAGTTGAAATTTTAACCATAATTTAAATTATGATGATCCAGCCCCATTGTCCCTGTGTAGGGAAGACCTGTCAGTTACTTCACAGGGGTGTGGCGTGGGCAGAGGCGTTGGATATCCGTGTTGTGCGCACGGCGCACACTACATTTGCTTGTAGCATGCGCCGTGCGCACGATGTTTTCCGTTTATTTCACCCCGGGATACGGGGTGCAGAGAGGGACTGAATTCAGCGTATTCTGCCCCCGTGGTGAAAATGACCCTGCCAAACCTCAGTTCGTCAGTACCTGCACGGTGAACGATTTCAGGTAATCCGTTTTGGCGATGACTGGGTGCACGGGATAATCCGATCCTGCTTGCTCCTGTGCAGGGGAGGCCCATCAGTCACTATTTCTATTCTGTTACTTTAAGCTGAATCCGTGGCTTCATGATGGCGCATAACACAAGCCCTTGATTCCACTGTGAAACCAATTCTTACACTCAGCATCCGTCCTGAAGCCATGGATTCAGGTTTAATCTCTGAAGAGTCAATTCCCCCATTTTGGTGCTGTGAACAAGCATTGAACAA
>JALTPW010000728.1 GCA_026999335.1 Chromatiales bacterium | reverse complement strand
AGCTGCGTGACGAGGGCCGCGTGGTCTGCCTGTTTTTTGGCGACGGCTGCTTCGAGCAGGGCGTGCTGCACGAGTCGATGAACTTTGCCGTCCTGCACCGGCTGCCGATCCTGTTCGTGTGCGAGAATAATCACTATGCCGTCTACACCCCGTTAGAAGAGAGACAGCCTACCCGGCCGATCCACGCCATCGCCAGCGCCCACGGTCTGCACGCGCAAGCACTGGATGGCAACCATCTGCCTGCCGTACGCGCCGCGGCCGACAAGGCCGTGCACGGCGCCCGTATCGGCGACGGCCCGCAGTTTCTGGAATTGCACACCTGGCGCTGGCGTGAACACTGTGGCCCGGATGTCGACGACCACCTGGGTTATCGCACACCCGAGGCACAGACCGACTGGCTGGCTCGCTGCCCCATCGAACACGCGGCCGCGCACCTGCACTCGCTCGGACTGCTCGACGAGATCGGCAGACAGCACATCGAAAACGCTATCCAATACGAAATAGAGCACGCCTTCGATAGCGCCCTGCGTGCCCCACTGCCCCGTGTACAAGACATGTATGGACATCTCCATGGCCGCTAATCCAGCCACCGGCATTTCGCCATTACCCACCTATCCGCCAGTAGCCCTGCGCGAACAAAACGGCACCGAGGCCATCAATGACGCCCTGACCCTGTGCCTGCAACGTGATCCGACGACCCTGCTGATCGGCGAGGGTGTACCCGACCCCAAGGGCATCTTCGGCACTACTAACGGCCTGCGCCAGCGCTTCGGCCCGCAACGCGTATTGGACATGCCGCTGGCGGAAAATGCTCTTACCGGCATCTGCATCGGCGCCGCTATCAGCGGCCTACGGCCGATCATGGTGCATCAGCGCATCGACTTCGCCCTACTGGCCATGGATCAGCTCATCAACAATGCCGCCAAATGGCGTTATATGTTCGGTGGTCAGGCCCACGTGCCGCTGGTGGTGCGCTGCATCGTCGGCCGCGGCTGGGGCCAGGGGCCACAGCACGCACAAAGCCTGCAGAGCCTATTCGCCCATATCCCGGGATTGAAAGTGGTGATGCCGGTATTCCCCGACGACGCCAAGGGCATGCTGTGTGCCGCCGTTGCCGATGACGACCCGGTGATCTTCATCGAGCACCGCTGGATACATCCGCTGCGTGGCGATGTCCCCGTCGGCTATTTCAAGACGCCACTGGGCAAGGCACGGCGACGCCGCAAAGGCAACGACATCACCATCGCCGCCTTTTCCCACATGACCATCGAGACCCTGAACGCAGCACGTGCCCTCGCCCGACTGGGCATTGAGGCCGAGGTCATCGACATGCGTAGCGTCAGCCCACTGGATGTGCCCACGGTACTGCGCTCAGTGGCCAAAACCGGCCACCTGCTGGTGGCGGACACGGGGCATCAGAGCTTTGGCATCGCTGCCGAACTCATTGCCCGCGTCACCCGCCAGGGCTTCGACTACCTGCGCGCCGCACCCGCCAGCGTCGCCCTACCCGACCTGCCCTGCCCCACCGCCCATGCCTGGGCCGGGCACTATTATCCGACCGCCGCCAGTATTGCCGAGCAGGCGCTGCGGGTGTGTGGCATCCACATCGGCGAGGCCCAGCGACGTGAACTGGGCACGCTGCAAACGACCACACCTGCCGACATTCCCAATCCCGAATATCGCGGTCCCTTCTGAGCCCCAAAGCACAAGGAAACACCATGTCCAACAACCAGCCAGAGAAAAACCGCTTCGGCAACAGCGTGCAGACCGACCTACCTGACGACGCACCGCGCGCCCGTCACCCCGGCCACAAGCTGCGTACTTCCAACGACATCGTCGACCGCAGTGAACTGGAGTCCGGCAACACACAGAGCGCCTCGGTACACACCCTGCAGGGTCAGCAGATCGAGCTGGTGCATGTCGAGGAGCAGGTCGGCCTGGTACGCTTGGAAACGGCATCACCGACCAGCGTGCCGAATCAGTTCAGCGGCCCCAGCTACCGCAACCACAGTGAGCGTTTCCGCTTCGACGGCCACAAAATGCTGCACCATCTCGACCGCGTGATGGCCTGGCAGAACGGCGAACGCTTTGCCCCCGTGCACATCGACATGGGGCTGACCAAGTTCTGCAACACCGCCTGTATTTACTGTTATGCCGTCGTACAAAACATGACCAAGGGCGCCATGATCGAGCGTGATGCCCTGCTGCGCTACATCGAAGATTGCGGGCGTCTCGGCGTGCGTTCGCTGGGTTTTATCGGTGACGGCGAACCGACACTGAATCCGGCGCTCTACGACGCCACCGTACTGGCCGGGCAACAGGGTATCGACACCTCCATGGCCACCAACGGCCTGCTGCTGGATCTGGATCGTGCCCACGACCTGCTGGCCAATATGTCGTGGATTCGCTTCAATCTCTCCGCTGGCACGCCCGAGGGGTTTCAGCGGGTGCACCAGTCAAAGGGCAAAAACTTCGATCTTTTGGTGGAAAAGATTCGCAGCCTGGTGGCCATCAAGAAAGAACATAACTATGACTGCACCATTGGCCTGCAAATGGTGCTGATCCCTGAGTGTTACGACCAGGTACTGGCCGAGGCGGAACTGGGCGCCGAGCTGGGCGTGGATTATTTCGTCATCAAGCACTGTTCTGATTCCGAGTACAAGGAAATCGGTATCGACTACAAGGATTACGCCAGCATCGAAGATGTGCTGAAACAGGCAGAAAGCCTGTCCACCGAAGACTATGTGGTACAGGCCAAGTGGAACAAGATTCGCGCCAGCGGGGAAACGGAGCTTTATCGTAACGGTTACCGAAAATACGACGTCTGCCTGGGCACACCTTTTCTGCTGCAAATCTCCGGTAATGGCAAGATCTACCCCTGCGGCCCTTTTTTCAACAAGGAGCGTTTTTACATGGGCGACCTGCACGACGGTTCGTTTTTCGACTTGGTCAACGGCGATCATTACTGGAATGTGCACAGGGACATCGCCGAATCGGTGGACGTACACAAGGACTGCGCCATCGGCTGCCGGCAGGATTACGTCAACAAGTTTCTGTGGGACATCCGTAATCCGCCGGAGCATATTAATTTTATTTGA
>JALTPW010000727.1 GCA_026999335.1 Chromatiales bacterium | reverse complement strand
TGGCGTTGGTTCGCCGTGTCTGGTTGTCGTTGATCCGGTGGGCGAGCTTGTCGAGTATTGCAAAGCTGAGGTCGGAATGATTACGGTGACATGATTCCGGAGATTGTACTGGAGTTCCACACAAATCTACGAAGAACTCTATCATGAATATGGTTCAATTGAGAGAGAACTTCCCTAGAATATCCCCATTACTTTGGCGGTTTGAATAAAGTTAAAAGGCTTTTGTAGTTCTGGCTGACGCTCTAATTTTTCTCTAATTTCTGGGGAAATTTTCAGGTATTTCCATTTCATCTTCAGACGGTCTGGTGAACCGATGCAACAAATTGTTTCAAAATAGTTTTCAGTTTTTATCACATTTTTTCCTTTGTAATATTTTTCGACGTATTTGAACTGGGCGAACTCCATGGCTACCTTTGCCCACAACTCCATGCCTTCACATTTTTCTTGGGCGCGCGAACTCAGATAGCCTAAGGCGATTCTAGCCTCTTGCCTGCTTAAGGGTAGTGATTGAAGTAATTCAGGAGAAAGAGTGTTGTTTTTTGTTAAGATGTCGCACTCATCTATTTTTTTTTCGAGTTTCTCAACTAATTCCTTCATTTTAACATAAGCAATATCAATGATTTCATCCTCTTGCTGTTCATTGATGAACATGGAAGCCTCTTCCGCCGATGCAGCCGAAACAAAGCCCCAAAATAAAAAAATTATAAAGCCTCTCTTAACGACAGCCATGTGCAACAGCCCCCCAAAATTCTTTTTCTTCACCTGTGAGGGTCGGATTATCGATTATATGCGACTGTGCAATAAACTCTATCCGTCTTTTTGTCATACGAGATACGCTGCCCATTGCTTGCGCCCATGCCGCCCATTCGTATGAACTGATTTTATAAGCCACCTCAAGTGCGGCCACGCCGCAGCCTAAAAATAATTTCACTACCGTGCTCCCTGCCATGACGCTGGCTAGTAACTCAAGTTTCGGAAACTTGAGCTAGTAAATTTCCTAGCTCTTGAATCTGTTGAATTCTTTCTATTGCCGCTTGACTTGATTTGCCAAAGCTAATGTTCGAAATATTTGGGCATGCCATCGTTTGTTTTCACAGTATTCTGGGTTGGGCTGGATTACAGATAATAGTGGGTCAAGGAAGTTACTGTCAAAACAAGGTTACGGGAAGTTACGGTGACAGATCTATGACAACGAGGTACGCCGGGGCGGGATGCTGCCAAGCAGCTTGGCGCAGGCCACCAGCCAGGCCCATTCCTGCTCGATGGCGTGCGGGTCGACATCCAGCGGATTGAGCATGAACAGGTCGTCGATGACGTATTGCATCGACAGCAGGACGGCGGCGCCGGGGATCTGTGACAAGGCCTCCGTGGCGTCGGCCTTGCGGGTGAATTTCCGCGCCAGCTTGAGGTCTTTGCCCATCTGTCGGAGTTCCTGCATCTTCAGCACGCTGAGGCGTTGCTGCAGGGGGATTTGCCGGCCCCTTGAGGCGATGCCGGACTTCGCCAGTGTCTCGAACAGTTTGCGGTGGGCATCGAAAGGCGGCACATGCAGGGTGACCGCGCAGTCACGGGAATTGTACAGGCTGAAATGTGGCAGGAAGGCATGGCCACCAAAGCGGGCCATGAGTGCACGGTTGATGTGGCGAGGCTGGTGTGGGTCGCGGTTGAGCAGCAGATTGCGTTCAGTGGTACTGAGGGCATCGATTCGCATGCCGGCTGGCGGTGCCGGCAGGCTGGCGGCGGTCACGGCGTCGGGGGCGTTGCGAAACTGTGCGAACAGGTGCTGCAGATAACTGTCCAGTTCTCGTACGGTGGGTCGATTGAAGGCGAGGAAGGTGGCCAGTGCCATACTGTCAGTATCTTTCATCAAGGTACGCAGGCTGCTGATGCCGCGCTCATCCAGACCTATGACGGAAAGGCCTTTGAGCAGCGGCTTTCCCTCGGCCTGCTCCGTTTTTGCATCGATTTTGGCCGCTTTAGCCCGTTTGCTGACCTGTGCCAGCCACTGCTGGATCAGCAGTAGAATCGCAAGGGTGCCGGCAACGATCAGCAGGGGGGTGGTATCAGGCATGCATTATCCTGTCCTGAAACCGGGATTATTTCAATGCCGTACTGAATTCCGGGGTGCAGGCCTGTTCAAGTTTCCCTGTTGCTGGACGACAACCGGGAGTGAAGGGGCTGGAAAGGTTTTCGGCCCCGTTACGTGGCTTGAACCGGGAGGTAATGATGGAAATCAGCAGCTTGAATATGCCTATGCCGGCATTGCCCGATGCAACTCGTGAGCCACCGCGTGATGCCGAAGTGCCGACTGCCGTGCGTGAAACCCAGGCCACTGAGCCGGAAAATAATGACGCCCGCTCCAGTCAGGGTGAACGGGATGATCATTCCGCACAGTCATCGACGCCCTCCCTGGGAAGTTACATCGATGAAACCGTCTGATGGGTAGTTTTTGCCTGGATCCACCTTTGTTTTAGTGGCAGTTTCCTGCCATGTTTCCCGTGATCACCAGGGGGTATGATTCCCGACCTAATTTGTCGTTGCGTTTCTTGTTTCAGGTCAGCGATCATTCTGTCGATGCAGATATCCTTTATGCGTGATGTTCTTATGGGTCTGTGTTTGCGGATAAAAAGGCAGGGCAAAGCCCTTTGCTCACGCTGTGCGTGGGCACTGGGATATTGAGAATCCTCTACATTGGCGGCTGGATGTTGTGTTGGGTGATGATGCAAGCCGCATTCGTAAAGGCAATGATCCGGCCATCATGACAAACATTCGTCATTTCTGCATGAGCCTGTTCGAACGTGAATCTTCTTCCATCAGCCTCCAGCCTCGCCAAAAAGCGCCGCAAGGCCGCATGGAATAATGAATACCGCGCTAAGGTCATATGATTTATAGGCGGTCGCTCCGGGTGTATAACCAAGGGGGCTCCATTCCCTCAGCTAATGCAGTATGATACCTGCTAAGAGACTGTATGAACTAAAATAAAATCAGAGAGGTACAGAGAGTGCTGCCAAGAGGGATTCTGCGTGAGTACGCCAGCGTGCTTTCGTTTGTTGCCCGGTTCCTCGATGCTTTCTGCATTGCTCTCGGAGCAACAGTTGC
>JALTPW010000726.1 GCA_026999335.1 Chromatiales bacterium | reverse complement strand
CGCGGCACTGAATTGCAGCTTCGCAATGCCTGCGACGGTGCCCGCGTGCAGGGCAATCCTCGCACCCTGCTCAGCGCCCTGTTGAATATCACCAACAATGCCATGCAGGCCATGGGGCAGGGCGGTGTGCTGCGACTGGGACTGCGCCAGGGCGCCTGCGACATGCTGGAAATCACCATTGCCGATAGCGGCCCGGGGATGACTGCCGAGGTACAAAAACATCTCTTCAAACCCTTTTTCACCACCCGCGCCAACGGTACCGGCCTGGGTCTGTCCGTGGTGCAGGCCGTGGCTCAGGCCAACGGCGGTGGCGTGCGTGTCCATAGCCGGCTGGGTGAGGGCTGCGAATTTATCCTGCAACTGCCACGCCTGGATGACGACAAATGATCCATTCGTGGCAACAGATTTCGGTTCAGGAGGTTATATGAAACAAGTAGTAATTCTGGTCGTGGAAGATGATGCAGAGCTGCGCAGCGCCCTCTGCGACACTCTGAGCCTGGCGGGCTATGCCACGGAAACCGCCGACAATGGTTATGCGGCGCTGGACATCCTCGACCGCAAGACGGTGCAGATGGTGATTACCGATATTCAAATGCCGCGCATGGACGGCCATACCCTGTTGAAACAGATCAAACGGAAATGGCCACCGTTGCCGGTGATGCTGATGACGGCTTACGGCTCCATTGAAATGGCCGTCGAGGCCATGCGTGACGGCGCGGTGGATTATCTGACCAAGCCCTTTGAGGCCGAGGTGCTGGCGGCCAATGTGGCGCTGCACGTCGATCCGCGTATCGGCACGGCACTGGCCACCGGTGGCCTGGCCGGTGACGACATGGTGGCGGTGGATGTGCGCAGCCGCCAATTGGTGGAATTGTCAAAGCGCGTCGCCGTCAGTGACGCCACGGTGATGCTCACCGGCGAGAGCGGCGTCGGTAAAGAGGTGCTGGCGCAGTATATCCATCGCCATTCGGCGCGTGCCGAGCAGCCCTTTATCGCCATTAATTGTGCGGCGATCCCCGACAACATGCTCGAGGCCACCCTGTTCGGTTACGAGAAGGGCGCCTTCACTGGCGCCTACAAGGCCTGCCCCGGCAAGTTCGAACTGGCCCAGAGTGGCACCTTGCTGCTGGACGAAATCTCCGAAATGGATGCGGCCTTACAGGCCAAGTTGCTGCGTGTATTGCAGGAACGGCAGGTGGAGCGTCTGGGCGGTAACAAGCTCATCGAACTGGATGTGCGTGTGCTGGCCACTTCCAACCGCGACATGCGCAAAGAGGTACAGGCCGGCCATTTTCGTGAAGACCTGTTCTATCGTCTCAATGTCTTTCCGATTCGCATTCCTGCATTGCGTGAGCGCGCCGACGATATTGTGCCACTGGCCGAGCGCCTGTTGCAGAAGCATTTCCGCGCCGTCAGCGGCACGCTTTCTGCTTCTCTTTTGCTCAACAGCCCGGCCAACAGTCCGGTAAAAGTTCCCTTGCTGAGTGGGGCGGCGAAGACACAATTACAGAATCATCATTGGCCCGGCAATGTGCGCGAACTGGACAACGTCATCCAGCGCGCGCTGATTCTGTACAACGGTGAATGTATTGCCGCCGAAGACATTCAGTACGAACGGGTCGATGAACTGCCGGTGTCGGCGGATGGCGACGACGACGGCCCCAAATCGCTGGTCGATGAAATGAAGGGCCACGAATACAGCCGTATCCTGTCGGTACTCAAGGCCGACCACGGCAATCGCAAGACCGCTGCCGAAAAACTGGGCATCAGTCAGCGCACCCTGCGTTACAAATTGGCGCGGATGCGTGAAATGGGCATGTCGGTACCGGGCCGTTACGGTGCAGAGATGTCATGAGCCGTCGTTTAGCGGTGGGTTAATGATGCAGCACGGAAACACAGCGCACAGGTAGGAGCGGGCCATGCCCGCGATGTGGCTAAGAGCAACTGATTTGCGGCCTATGGATTGACGGGCCTGTGTGTACTCCGTGTCTTTGTGGTGAAACGAATAATTGCAGTTATTGCAAGGTATTACAGGAGGATTCCATCATGAATGAAATCGATACCAGCCAGTTGTTGGTGCAAATGCGTGCCATGGCCGCCGCCGCACAGGGGCAAACTGTTGCCGATCCGACGCAGGCCAATGGCGCCGCCGGAGATTTTAGCGCCCTGCTGAAACAGAGCATCGACGGCGTCAATGGCTTGCAGAAAAACTCGGGCAAGGTGGGTAACGCCTTTGTTATGGGTGATCCCAATGTGAGTCTGGCCGAGGTGATGATCGCCAAACAGAAATCCGGCATCGCTTTCCAGGCCACGGTGCAGGTGCGTAATAAATTGTTAGAAGCCTACAAGCAGATAATGGCGATGCAGGTTTGATGGGCTGTATTTTTGTGCAGTAATTTTTTGCTGCAATGATTCAATGAAGGGCGGCGAGCTGAAATGGCATTGGTAAAAGCAGAAGAAATGTCGGCCTCGTTTTCGGGCTTGAATGGGCTGGATGCACTGCGTCAGATCGGCCTCATGATTGGCCTGGCGGCCAGTGTGGCCATCGGTGTCACGGTGGTGTTGTGGTCATGGACACCCAACTACGGGGTGCTGTACGGCGCACTGGCGGAGCAGGACGTGGGCACGGTGCTGGATGCGCTGCGGCAAAGTGGCATCGATGCCAAGCTGGATGAAACCTCCGGCGCGGTGCTGGTGCCAGCGGCCAAGATTCATTCGGCACGCATCAAGCTGGCGGCCATGGGGCTGCCCAAGGGCGTTAGTGCTGGTTTTGAGGCGCTGGATAAAAAGAACACCTTCGGCATCAGTCAGTTCATGGAAAAGGCGCGCCACCAGCGGGCGCTGGAGATCGAACTGGCGCGCACCGTGCAAAGCCTGCGCAGTGTGCAATCCGCGCGCGTGCATCTGGCACTGCCGCGACAGTCGGTATTTGTCCGCAATCGGCAGAAGGCACGCGCCTCGGTGGTGGTGGATCTGTATCCGGGCCGGGTGCTGGAAAAAGGCCAGGTCACGGCCATTGTGCATATGGTCTCTTCCAGTGTGCCGAATCTGGAGACGGATCGGGTAACGGTCGTGGATCAGAAGGGCAATTTGCTCACCCGGGGTGATATGGACAAACGGCTGGCCCTGAGCAATTCCCAGTTTGAATATACCCGGCGCCTGGAAAAGAGTTACATCGAGCGCATCGAGGGCATTCTCGGCCCGCTGCTGGGAAATAATGCCCTGCGTGCCCAGGTGACGGCGGATCTGGATTTCACCGCCAGTGAGCAAACTCAGGAACGCTATAGTCCGGATACATCCGTGTTACGCAGTAACCAGATGACGGAAGAACGCTCCAGCGGTAGCGCCGCCGATGGTGGTATTCCCGGTGCGCTGAGCAATCAGCCGCCAGGCCTTGCGCAGGCGCCGGAAATCCTGCCGCCGGGTGATGCGGGTGTCATGGCTCCCGCTACGCCCACCCACAGCCGCCGCCGTGAGATCCGCAACTTCGAGTTGGACAAGACCATCAGTCACACACGCTATGCCATGGGCAACCTGCGGCGCCTGTCGGTGGCGGTGGTGGTGGATGACCGGGTCGCTGTCGATGAGGCGGGTCAGATGACCCGCCAGCAGCGCAGCCCGGAAGAACTGGAGCGTATGATCGAACTGGTGAAAAAGGCCGTTGGTTTCAATGCCGAACGTGGCGACAGCGTGAACGTGATCAATTCTGCCTTTACCCTGCCGGTGGAGCCGGAACCCCTGCCGGCAATGCCCATCTGGGAACAGCCCTGGGCGCAGGATCTGGTGAAGAAGGGCGTGGGCGGTCTGCTGGTGTTGTTACTGATCTTCGGTGTGCTGAAACCGGTGATGAAGTCGCTGGCTGCGCCGCGGGTACAGGAGCTGATGGCTGCCGATGAGGAAGGGGATGGCGCCGCCGAGGGGATTGCCGAGGACACCGTGAGCCTGAGTCAGGAGGCGGTGCAACCGGCGCTGGGTGGGCCGCCCGGCTCTTACGAACAGAATCTGGCTACCGCCAATGCAGCCATCGAACAGGATCCGAAACTGGTGGCGCAAGTGGTAAAAAACTGGGTCAAACAGGATGGCTGAAGAACAGGACAAGGCAAAAAAGCTCAACGGGGTGCAGCGTTCCGCCATCCTACTGATGACATTGGGGGAAAAGGCGGCCTCCGAGGTGCTCAAGCACATGGATCCGAAAGAGGTGCAGAAGCTGGGTGCGGCGATGGCGCAGATCGACAACATCTCCCGCCAGCAGCTCGAAGATGTGTTGCACAACTTCTGTTCCACGGTGCAAGAGGAGACGGGTCTCGGCCTGGGTTCCGATGAATACGTGCGCAAGGTGCTCATCAATGCCCTTGGGCAGGATAAGGCCGAGGGCCTCATCGATCGCATTATCCAGGGTGGTAACACCAAGGGGCTGGAAACCCTGAAATGGATGGATCCGCGCGCGGTGGCGGAGATCATCCGCCTGGAGCATCCACAGATCATGGCGATTGTGCTGTCCTACCTGGAGCCGGATCAGGCCGCGGAAGTGTTGGCATTGTTCCCGGATCGCGTGCGCGTGGACGTGACCCTGCGCATTGCTAGCCTCGATGGCATTCAGCCCAATGCGCTCAACGAACTCAACGATATTCTCGAAAAGCAGTTTTCCGGCAACTCCAACGTCAAATCCTCCAGCGTGGGCGGCATCAAGGCCGCCGCCAATATTCTCAACTTCATGGACAGCAGTGTCGAAGGCGAGATCATGGACGGCATCAAGGAAGTGGACACGGACCTGGGGCAGAACATCCAGGATCTGATGTTCGTTTTTGACAACCTGCTGGAAGTGGATGACCGTGATATTCAAACCATCCTGCGCGAGATTTCCTCCGAGTCGCTGGTGCTGGCGCTAAAAGGTGCGGAGGATGCGTTGCAGGAAAAAATCTTCAAAAACATGTCCAAGCGTGCCGCAGAAATGTTGCGTGACGATCTTGAGGCCAAGGGGCCGGTGAAATTGTCCGATGTGGAAGGGGCGCAGAAGGAAATCCTTTCCGTCGCTCGCCGCCTGGCCGATGCCGGCGATATTTCGTTAGGTGGTGGCGGTGGCGAAGAATATGTTTAGTCCTGAATGGCGCATCGTTAGGTTGGAAACACGGTCATTCCGGGTGGAATGCCGTGAAAAACCAGAATGCAAAGTGTTTGACGCAGCGGACATTTTTGCGGGGTGATGAGAAATGGGCTCCAAGCTGATCGACAAGGCGAAGGCGGACGAGGGTTATCAGCGCTGGGAGTTGCCACAGGTGGCGGAACTGCCCGCTGCGGATATCGAAGCGGTATCGCCGTCCAGCCTGCTGACGGCCGAGCAGTTGGAAAATATACAGGCCCAGGCCTACAAAGAGGCCTGGGACGAGGGCTTTATCAAGGGTCGGGAAAAAGGCCTGGCGGCGGGGCAGGCGGAGATCGTCCAGCGTGCCGCCTTGCTGGATGGACTGGCGCAGGCTCTGAGCCAGCCCTTCGAGGCGCTGGATGCGGCGGTGGAACAGGCCTTGGTGGATCTTGCCGTGACCCTCGCCCAGGCCTTGGTGCGGCGCGAGCTGCGCAGTGATCCCGGCCAGGTGGTGGCGGTGGTGCGCGAGGCCCTGGCCGCGTTGCCGGTGGCCTCACGCCATGTGCATGTCTGTCTGCATCCGGACGATGTCGCTGTGGTGAGCGAGGCCTTGGTGGCGCGCGATGCTGGCAGTGATGCCGGCCGTGATTGGCATCTGCGAGAAGACCCCACCCTGATGCGTGGTGATTGCCGCATTCTCAGCGAAAATTCACAGATCGACGCCACCATGGAAAAACGCCTTGCCACAGTGGTGGCGCAACTCAGCGGCGGTGAGCGTGAGCAGGATGCCGCCGCCGATACCTCTGCCGATGATGCCAGCACGGATGCCGCTGCGCCGTGAACTCCGCCGCTCTGCCCACGTTGCCCCGCAGCCCGCACTGGATTCGTCATCTCAGCGCCGCCCGCGAGCGGGTGGAAAAACCCCACTTTATCGTCGAGGGTCGACTGACGCGCATGGTGGGTCTGACTCTGGAAGCCGTGGGTTGCCATGCCCCGGTGGGCGCGCGTTGCCGGGTGGAAGGCCCGGACGGGCGGGACATCGAGGCCGAGGTGGTTGGCTTCGCCGGGGAAAAACTGTTTCTGATGCCCATCGGCCGGATGCAGGGCATCGTGCCCAATGCCCGTGTCACGCCCACCGGCGAGGCTTACGACGTGCCCGTCGGCCCGGCCCTGCTGGGGCGTGTACTGGACGGTGCTGGCAACCCCCTCGATGGCAAGGGGCCTGTCACCCATACCCACCGCACGTCGCTCACGGGGCGTAACATTAATCCCATGGCGCGCCAGCCCATCCGTGAGCCGCTGGACGTGGGCATTCGCAGCATCAATGCCTTGATGAGCGTCGGTCGTGGTCAGCGCATGGGCCTGTTTGCCGGTTCCGGTGTCGGCAAGAGTGTGCTGTTGGGGATGATGACCCGCTATACCACGGCGGACGTCATCGTGGTGGGTCTGATCGGCGAACGTGGCCGTGAAGTGAAGGAATTTATCGAAAATATTCTTGGCGAGGAGGGCATGGCGCGTGCGGTGGTGATTGCATCACCGGCCGATGATTCGCCGGTAATGCGTTTGCACGGTGCGGCGCTGGCCACCAGCGTGGCGGAGTATTTTCGTGATCAAGGGCTGAATGTCTTGCTGTTGATGGACTCCCTTACCCGCTATGCCCAGGCGCAGCGTGAGGTGGCCCTGGCCATCGGCGAGCCGCCCGCCACCAAGGGCTATCCGCCCTCGGTGTTTGCCAAAATCCCGCAACTGGTGGAACGTGCCGGCAACGGCGACAGCGGCGGTGGATCCATTACAGCTTTTTATACCGTGCTCACCGAGGGCGATGACCAGCAGGATCCCATCGCCGACGCGGCACGCGCCATCCTCGACGGCCACGTCGTATTGTCGCGGGAACTGGCGGAGTCCGGGCATTATCCGGCCATTGATGTCGAGGCTTCCATCAGCCGTGCAATGACCGAGATCACCCGTGATGAGCATCTCAAGGCGACGCATCGTTTCAAGCGGTTATACGCCATTTATCGCCAGCACCGTGACCTTATCAGCGTCGGTGCCTACCAGCCCGGCAGTGATCCGCAAGTGGATGAGGCCATTGCCCTCTATCCGCAGCTCAGTCGGTTTCTGCAACAGGGTATGCACGAGCCCGTGTCACTACAGGAAAGCATCTCGGTGCTACAAGGCTTGTGCCCGCCGGAGTCGGAACCCGAGGTGACCCAAGGCAGTCCAGTGCCTGTAGTGAGCGTGCCAGCCGGTGGAAATCCTTATGCTGGCGAGGGGTAGTGAGGAGGCACATAGCGAGAAATCAGGTAAAGTATTTCTTTCTAGTCAGCTGTCGTTCAGTTTCAGGCTTTAGACTGGCGGGCTGTGTCCGATCTAGTAGGGACATATTGATGAGCCGTTACCCTGTCAGAACGGCAACCGCCCCCAAACCATGAGTTACACTGCATGATGCCCAGCAAAATGTGTTTTCGAAGACTACGACTAACGACTTTTTTGATAATTCTCAGTGGGCCGTTATTGGCCCAGGATTGCGATCTCAAGACCTATGCGTCGACCCCCAGCGACCAGTTCCGGGAACATGCCAATGGCATCGTGACCGATACCAAGACCAAACTGACCTGGATGCGCTGTCCTTTGGGCATGTCATGGCAGGGGGGTGCTTGCGTGGGTGTGGCGGCCCAGTATGAATGGAAAGATGCCGGACGCTTTATCAAACAAATGAATGGCAATGATGGCTTTGCCGGCTACCGTGACTGGCGTCTGCCGACGCAGAAAGAACTCGAGGGCATTGTTGAACACCGTTGCATCAGTCCGGCTGCCAATCTCGAAATATTCCCTGCCACGCCGCCAACCGGTTTCTGGTCAGCCACCCCGGAGCGGGACTATGAGAGGGGTATCTGGCTGGTGTACTTCCTGCATGGCAAGGGCTACATGGGCAATACCCAGCAGGAATGGAAAGTGCGTTTGGTGCGTGACCCGCGTTAAGCCGTTTTTTTTGTTTTTTTTCGCCGATAAACCGGTAAAGGTCTGTCCCCAAGGGGGCGGGTCTTTTGTTTTTTTGGATCCTTCATAATTACTATGTACACCAAAATCCCGTGTCTTTCCGTCATTGAATTGCAGTCATCTCTCGCTTTCGATACGATAGTTGCGGGGGTCATTGTACTTATTTTTGGTAAGGACATTCCGGGTGTGCCTATTCTGTCTGCACAGACCAGCGGATAGAAATACTTAAGGGACAACGGTTAAAGGGTAGTGTCCCAATGCCATTAAATTAACAAAATGATGGCTGTTTTGTAGATTGGTAGTGAGCTTGCGCACCCCAACGAAACCAACAATGCTGGGATTCCTGCGTCACCGCCAACCTACAATACGCAGGGTGTAAGCCTTAACTTAATGGCATTGGGTAGCGTCCCTTTGATTTCTTCGTTAGGTATCCGCAATAACTCGGCAGCGGGTACGAGATATTTTATAGCCGAGAATAAATGAAATAGGAGTAAATCCATGAATGCTAAATCATTAGGTCTTATAGTGGTAATATGGTGCTCACTTATGCATTCTGCATGGGCAGAGACCACACCGGGTAAATCTTCATCCGATACTGCAGAACCAGTTGTACTAGCTGTGAAATTCTATGCAGATTGGTGTGGGTCTTGCAAGGCAATGGCGACTACTTATAAAGAGTTTCAGGCCAAATTTGATACCCAGCCAGTTCTTCATGTTGTTCTCGATCATACCCAAGAATATGATCGA
>JALTPW010000725.1 GCA_026999335.1 Chromatiales bacterium | reverse complement strand
CAAGCTGTTCAGCCTTTTCCAGAGCTTCTTCAACCTGTTCTTCATGCTCCACCTCCTTTACGGTTAATAGGAAAGCCCAATCCGAGCTTCCACACTTTTTACATGGTGAGCTAAGCTCACCTTTGAGATTGCTGAGAACTTGAAGCCATGAGAGGTTAATTACATTGCTGCAGTTCCTACAGACTAAGCCCACTCCTTCAGCCTGCAAATGTTTAACGGTTAAACATTTCCAGCTCATAGTTCAATCCTCCTCAAAAGGATGCCACCGGTGCTGAATGTAGCCAAGACTGAAAGCTATCTCATAAATGTGTTCAACCTCCGAGTTCTCTAAGGAAGACCTCCAGAATCTCTCACACAGCGGATGAAATTGACAGACTCCCGTAAGCCTATTGCATTGGCTCCAGACACATGGAAAGTGCCTACTTTCGTAAGCATGTTCTATGGACTTTGACACAGTCAGAAACCTGTTCTCAGCCCTTGCGAGATGATCTTGAGTCAAAGCAAGCGGTAAGAGGGCTGAATCTAGAGTTATGTTCGGACTGAACTGCCCCGACTTAAGCTTCCTTCGTTGAACATGCAGTATCGCATAGGCTCCAGCGTGAACTTCTTTTACCACGAGTGTCTTCGTAGCTATGAATGCGTAGGTCTGGAGCTGTGTGTCCGTAAGCAACTTGTTGCCCCAGCCTCTGAGTCCCCACGAAGTCGTCTTGAAGTCCACAAGCATGTGCTGTCCAGCATGAGTCTCTGCAAGCAGGTCAATTCTTCCGAGCAGACTCCATTTGGATTCTGGCTCTGTGTATGTGAGCTTTAGCTCACATTTTGCATTCTTCACTATGGAGCGAAGCTCCTGACCTGCTCCAGCAGTCAGGAAATATTGGATAGCTCTTACGAAGGTATCTATGTCCGCCCTGGCGTCTTCATAGACTCTTTCGTCTCCAGCCTCAATTAGTCTATTTATGGACTCTTGGAGCTTCAGGACTCCAGATTGGATTGCCTCGTCTTTGTCAGTTCCAGAAAAATAGAGCTCAAGCGTGTGATGAAAGGCTTTTCCGAATTCTGTCGCAACAGAGCCCTCGCTCTCTCTTGTAAGCATAAGGATGTGTCTGAGGAAGAACTCACGAGGGCACCTCTCAAAGGTGCCCATCTTCGTGTTATCAAGCCATTTTTCAAGCTCCACAGTTAGCCTCCTCTTTTGCTCTCTGTTCTTGGAGCTCCGAACATGTGTTATGCACTGTGAGAAAAACCGTTTCAAGGGCGAATGCTACTTCCTTTATTATGTCAATATCCTCCATTTCTTTGGGATCCAGTATACGCTCTCTGCCTGCGTCCCAGGCATACTTTAGCCTCTTGTCGGTCTGATCCCTCAACGCAAGTTCTATTAGGCGAAAATTCAGCTTTGGATCTTCTTCGATGAGGTCTGCAAGATAATTCTGCAGCCTTGCAGTCTCCCGCAACAGGGCTGCGAAGTTTCTCCTGTTCCACTGACTGGCTTGGAGCCATTCTTTAATCTTCAGATCCCCCATTGATTTTACCTCCAACCTTAGTTACCTTTACCAGCCTCCAGCTGAACAGCTTGTTCTCAATGAGCTCCATCAGCTCAGGCTCCGAAAGGATCTTCCCTTCTGGAAGCCTCAGTTTGAGCTGGAACACAAGAAGCTCATCTCCACGATCAAGTTTTATGGCTCGTCTGTGGCAGTTCACATAGACTCCTGTGAGCTTTGTTATGATTTGTGCTGTAGCCTCGTGTCCAATGCTGGACACGAAAGGCTCAGTCGTAAGTCTGTGTGTTACATAGTGTTGTTGGACTTCTTCAACCTTGAGCTCCGAGATGGGATGCTGCAGCATCCCAAGACTGAAGGCGTTGCTTAGGTATAGCATTATCTTCCTCCTTCAAGCTTTCTCTGGATGATTTTAAGAACTACAGCCTGAATGATCCCCGTAGTCCTGCTTGAGTCTTCTGCCTCCATTATGGTCTTTATGAAGTTCTCTGAAGTTATACGTAGTATGCTGGCGAGAAGGTTTATGCCTTTGATTGTTCCATAATCATAAATCATATATAACAGCTCTGCGAGATTATCCGCTTTTGTCTGTAACCTGTCCAAAAGCTGTGATACGGTGTCAAGGTCATCTTCTTCCTCTATTATACTTGCAAGCTTTTCTATGTAGGCTATCATGTCCTCCATTGGTTGTTTTTCGGCAAAGTCTGCGAGCTCCTCTTTACTAATAACTTTCACAGCCATCTCACTTACCTCCCTCTTTTCTTACAGACAGCATAAATGCTATCTGCGACCTCATAGAACTCTGCCTGCAGGACGCAGGCGTTATAGCACGAACTTGCAACCGCCTTTGACTGGACTTTGAGCCCCGTTGCTCTGTAGACCTGATTGTAGATATACCTTTCCAGCCTCAGGCATCCCTTCTGTCCATAATCTATTCCGTAGTCTGCACACTTCCTCATGAACTCAATGATTTCTTCGCAGTCAAAGGCTACGGCGAAACTTACTGCTAACAGAACACCTAACAGAGTCTTCACGCCAAAGCCTCCTTTTTGGTCAGAAATGACCAATCAGTTGATGCAATGGAAGTCATGATTTTTGTGACTGCGGTCTGAGGATCGTCCGAAATAGCTACAAGAACCCTCTTTCCGTGTTGCTCTCCATAGCAGTCTTTCATTGCAATAGCAAGGATGGATTTCTTTAGGATGAAATCTCCTATTCCATACTGCTCTGCGGCGGTGTTTACTGCGGATTCCAGAGCAACCAGAAGATCCGCCTCCTTTCTCCGCTGTTGAATTGCCTCTTTCAGAGGCAGGTCTGTGAAGTGAAAGACTTTCTTTGCGAAGTCCTCAATTAGTGATGGACTCCGAAGTCCTTTCTCTTTATAAGCGAAGGCTATAGGAAGAACGTAGGCTCCGTCTTGGTTGAGAGTTTCTTTAAAGGCGTCAGTCTCGCTGACGCCAGGTGCGAACTTTGATGCCTGCAGGTAGAGTTGATAAATCTTTGTTGCTTTGTCCTTGATGTTATCTGATTTCTCAGTGTTCAGGTGGAGAGGGAAGTTGAGGATAGCCTTATCTACGATAAAGCTTGGGAATTCAGTCATTCCG
>JALTPW010000724.1 GCA_026999335.1 Chromatiales bacterium | reverse complement strand
CGTGTTTGTAGCGCAGGTAGGCCCACACCAGAATACTGATGGGAAAGACCACATAAACGAGAATAACCAGCAACGCCTGAACCATGATGCAGTACCTTAATTTTTTAGTACGACCTGAATCCGTGGCCTCAGGTACGATAAAACGCTCTATAAAAAAGTGCCATAGCCTAAAAAAGGCATCAGCCGGAAAGACCCGCCAATAGTTCGCACAGCAGCGGCACACTACGACCTCATGTACTTACCTGCAAAAGCCGGTGGCTTCGGCTCACGCAAGACCGCTATTGTACAGGAAACGGGCGCAGACCCGGTCACTCCTCACAAACTCCCCCGAGTAAACGAAACAACGAGATATCGATAATGGACTGCTCAGCCAGCCCTTCGGACAGGCACCTGATATCGGTCACCGAAGGCGAAGACCCGGGCGCAGTGAAGAATTCCCTCCCCTTGCCGCTAATGCAGAGGCATCCGCAGCAAACCTATGCTGTCGTTGACGGACTTTTCAAGGACTTCTGCATGAAGCTGACAGACTTGACGCTCAGGCACCGGGACGCCTATCGCCATTTTTTACCCCTGACCCTGCTGCTGGCGCTCTGTCTGCTGCTAGCCGGAACCCCGGCCCGGGCTGCGGACAACATGGCCGAACCCGTCGACGACGTGCGCGTGCTGATCGATATCTCCGGCAGTATGAAGCGCACGGATCCGCATAACCTGCGCCGCCCAGCCCTGCGCCTGTTCACCTCCCTGCTGCCCAAGGGCGCCCATGCCGGCGTATGGACCTTCGGCCAGTGGACCAATATGCTGGTCAAACACGGCCAAGTAGACACCCCATGGAAAAATAATGCCCGCAAGAGCGCTGGCGGAATCAACTCACGAGGCCTGTATACCAATATCGAAGACGTCCTGCGCCGTGCCACCTGGGACTGGAAACGCCCGGACGCAGGCCACCGCCGCAGCCTGATCCTGCTCACCGATGGTCTGGTCGACATCTCAAAGAACCCCGCTGAAAACACCGCCTCGCGCGAGCGCATTCTCAACGACGTGTTGCCTCGCCTGCAACAGGCCGATATCACCGTGCACACCATCGCCCTGTCCAGCGAATCCGATGCCCCCCTGCTGCAACAGCTGGCCGCCGCCACCGGCGGCTGGTTCGAAACCATCGAATCCGCTGACGGCCTGGAGCGCCTGTTCCTGCGCATGTTCGAAAAGGTCAGCAAGGCCGACACCCTGCCGCTGGAGGACAACAGGGTCAACATCGACAACAGCATTCACGAGGCCACTTTTTTGGTCTTCCGCAAACCCGATGCCGGTACCACCACGATCACCGCCCCCGATGGCGGCAGCTTCGACCGGCAACAACTGCCCGCCGGCGTGGAATGGTTCGAGGACGAACGCTACGAGCTGATCACGGTGCAGAATCCGCCTCCCGGTGAGTGGCGCATCAATGCCGATGTCGATCCGGACAACCGCGTCATGGTGGTCACCGACCTGCGCATGAAAAACACCGAGCTTCCCAACGATCTCTCGGTTGGACGACCGCTGCTGTTCACTATGCAACTGGAGCAGAAGGGAAAAATCATCGATCGTCCGGACTTCCTGCAATTCGTCAAGGTCACCCTGACACAGATTTCTGCTAACGACGATGAATGGCAGTGGCGCCTGCGCGACGATGGCAAACACGCCGACCTCACCGCCAACGATGGCATTTTTTCCACCCGTCTGGGTGAATCACTCATCGAGGGCGAGCACGAGTTCATCCTCAACGTGGACGGCATCACCTTCAAGCGCAACAAGCACCAGCGGGTCAAGATCTACGGCCAGCCCGTAGACGCCCACATCGAAGCCCTGGGGCACGACCGCTTCGCCCTCATCATCGTGCCCTATGTCAGCCTCATCGACCCGCACAGTATGCACGTCGATGTCGAACATGTACTGCCCAACGGACGCCTGGAAAAGGCCAAGGCAACGCAGGTGAGCACCGCCGAATGGCGCCTGGAATTAGATACCAGCGGTAGCACTGGCGAACACGAACTGACTGCCCACATCCGTGGACAACGCAGTGACGGCAGTCCGGTCAATGTACAGCTCGGTCCAATCCACTTTGCAACCGGCGACGACGCCACGCCGCATGAACGCGCACCCATGCGGGCACCGCAACCCGAGCAGCATGAAGAACCGGCCCACGAGCCACCCGTTGCCGAACATCACCCCCCCCCCGTTCATCACGAAGCCGAACCTGCGGCCGAAAAACCGAAACCTGAGCAGCCGGTCGAAGACAGCGGCCACGCAGCCGAAGAAGACGAGCATCCGCCACAGATCAGCTGGGGCACGATCATCGGCAGCATCGTGGGTCTGACGGTACTGATCGGTGGTTTGGTGTTCGGCGGCATCAAGCTGTGGCCGAAAATCCAGGCCATGCGTAAACGCAAAGAGGAAGGCTCCGTCAAAGAAGAAAATAAGGAAGAGCCACCAGTGGCGGCGGCAACCGCAGCAGCGCCGGCGCCAGAAGCGGAAGAAGCGGAACCCGACACTGGCGTACCCGACGTGGATCAGGCCATCGACGAATTACTGGGTGACAGCACGCCGCAGGAAACACCCCTGGAAACAGAAACAGCCGAACTCGATCCTGAATTGGATCTCAGCGCCGATGATGGCGAGGAACCCGCCGAGGTCGAGGAAGCCACGGAAATGGATGCCGTTGAAGAGCCCCAAAAAACCGCCGCACAGAAAACGGTCAGCGAAGAAGCCCAGGAAATCGCCGAAATCCCCGAAGATCTTATCTCACTGGATGACGACAACAAGGACAACAAAAAGGCTTGATCAGGCCTTTACTTGTAGGAGCGGCTAATACCCAAAGAGCACGATGAGCCGTTCCTACAAATGACACACAGATGAAATTCAAGCAACCACACCGCACTAAACCAACACCATGAAAGCACCCAAGCTATGGAGTCTGCAAAGCAAATCCATTCTGGTCGTGGATGACTTCCCCGGCATGCGCTCCATGATGCGCGGCATGCTGTCGGCCTATGGTGCCGATGACATCACCGACACCAGCAATGGCGAAGAGGCCATCAAGCGCATGCATGACAAAAGCTTTGACATCGTGCTCTGCGATTATAATCTTGGCGAAGGCAAGGATGGTCAGCAGGTGCTGGAAGAGGCCAAGGAAGACAACCTGCTATCTTACTCGTCCATCTTCATCATGACGACGGCGGAAAACAGCATGGAAATGGTCATGGGCGCGGCCGAATATCAGCCGGACGACTACCTTTCCAAACCCTTCACCAAGCAGGTGTTGCAGACACGTCTCAAGCGCCTGCTGGCGCGCAAATCCAGTCTGCGAAAAATTGCCAGCGCCATGCAAAAAAAGGATTACAGCCACGCCCTCAGTCTGTGCGAAAAACAGCTCGCACTACAGCCCGGTAACCGCTTCGAACTGCTCAGACTCAAGGGTGAGCTATCTATCAAGGCACAGCACTTCGATGCCGCCGCCGCTGCCTTCGCCGAAGTCATGGCCGAGCGCGAACTGCCCTGGGCCAAGCTCGGTTACGGCGAAGCCCTGTATCATCGCGAACGCTACGAAGAGGCCAAGAACACCTTTAAGGAACTCATCAAGAGCAACCCCAACTACGTCTTCGCCCATGATTGGCTGGCCCGAGTCTACGAAAAGCTCGACGAACCGGAAATGGCCCAGGAGATCCTCACCGAAGCCACGGAAAAATCACCCAAGGCGGTACTGCGTCAGCGCGCACTGGCTGAGATATCGCATCAGAACGAAGATCTGGATAGCGCCGAAGAGGCTTACCGGCGCGTGATGCGGCTGGGGAAAAATTCCTGCTATAAAAGCCCCACCGATTATGCCTCACTCAGCCGCGTTTATCTGCAGAAAGGCAACAATACCGAGGCTGTGAAGACCTTGGCATCGATGAAAAAGGAATTCCAGCGCGGTAAATCCGGCGACCGTCTGCATGCCATCATTCTGGAAATCATGCTCTACAAGGACATGGCGCGAGAGGACGAGGCACGTAAGGGCATCGCTGAAGCCATGAAACTGTTCCGCAACAACCCCGGCGGGCTCAACACTCCACTGGCGATGGATCTTGCCAGTGCCTGTTACGGTTTAGGACTGAAAGAAGAAGGCGACGAAATCGTGCGCCACATCGTACGCAATAATCACGAAGATCAGGCCGTCCTCGATGGCGTGCAAAGCATGATGGAAGACTGCGGGATTGGCGACTCGGCCGCAGATCTCATCGCCGCCACCCGCGACGAAGTCATCGCACTCAACAACCGCGGCGTGGAAATGGCCACCAACGGCGCCTTGCAAGACTCCATCAAGCTGTTCGCCCAGGCTGCAGACGGCATGCCGGAAAATCTGGTCATCAACCTCAATGCCGCACAGTCACTGATCATGTTCATGCAGCGCTACGGCGCGGTGCCGGAATTTCTTGAACAAACCCAGGCTTACCTGGTGCGCGCCCAGTCGCTCAACAAACCCAGCCAGAAACAAGACAAACTGCAGATCGCCTACCGTAAGCTGGTCACCTCACTGGCCAAGGCATGAGACAGGTAAAGCCATGAGCAACAATGCGCAAAAACTGGATTTCGCCACCGTGATCGCCAGTGCCGTTCACGACATGAAAAACTCCCTTACCCTGCTACTGGACACTCTGGATGACACTGCCGATGAGCAAAGCATTGCAGCAACCCCCTTGCAGGAAAAGCTACTGCAAGCCCAACATGAAGGGAAAAGGCTCAACCGAAATCTCATCCAGCTACTAGCACTCTATCGCCTGGAGCGTCGCCAGCTATTCATCAATATCACCGAGAACGGTGTTACCGAACTACTCGAAGATGTCGCCATGGAAAACCAGCAACTACTGGATGCCAGAAACATAAAACTGGAAATAGACTGTGATAGAGGACTCATCGGGTTTTTTGACCGTGAGCTTATTAGCGGAATCGTCAATACTATCATCAACAATTCCTACCGTTACACCAAAAACACCATACGCCTCAGGGGGGAAAACCAAGGCTGCTATCTGTGCATTCATATAGAAGACGATGGCCCCGGCTACCCGGAAAAAATGCTACATAGTGAAAGCAACACGGACTCATCCATCGACTTCCAAACCGGCAGCACTGGTCTTGGCCTCTATTTCGCTGCGCAGGTCGCTCAAATGCACAGCAATAGTGAGCGTCATGGCTATACCGAAACCAGCAACGATGGCATCAACAAGGGTGGCAAATTTAGTCTGTTCTTACCCTGACACCGACGACAAACGGGGCGGCTGGCCCATTTTTACAACCCAGCCCTGTCATCAATCCCTGAGATTACGCATATCGGACGGTAGATTTCACGCATCGGTCAAGAGCAGTGACGCCGATAAATAGGGAGATGCCTATCCATATTTGTGCGCACAGCGCACACTACACTTGCCCGTAGCGTGCACTGTGCGCACGACATCCCTGAAATAGAACCACTCAGCAACAAAAAACATGGAATACAAGCCTGTAGGGTGGGCACGTTTTTTGTGCCCACGCGGTTGACTGTAATGATATAGTTACTTCATTTGTCTAAAACCCCTAACCGGAGAAAACCAATGGAATTGCCAAATTTAAGGCGCGAAATCAGATACGGAATGCCTGCCGCAGATCAAGTAATGTTCAATAGACATTACGTAGTGGGTTACTCGTACTATTTTCGTCAAGCAAAATGGGCTTTGGAAATTGTAGATCCTGATAATATTCGCTTGGATCGTGCGGATAACTTTCGACCGGATTACCGAATACCCGAGGATTTTCGGGCTGATCTCGTTGATTATTCCGGCTCTGGTTATGACCGCGGCCATCTCGTGGCAAGCGCCAACCAAAGAGAAACAGAATTACAAAATAGTGAAACATTTCTTTTATCCAATACATCGCCACAAAGACCCCAATTCAACAGGAATATATGGGGTAAATTGGAAGCCAAAATCAGAAATCTGGATGCCAAACCAAAAATACTGGAGACGTATGTCATTTGCGGCCCTATTTTCTATTTTGACAAGCCAGTCGAATGCATAGGAACCAGCGATTCCAACAAGGTAAAAATTCCGGTACCTCATGCCTACTTTAAGTCTATCTTAACTGAAAATAACAGAGGAACCCTCCACATGTGGTCATTCATACTGGCGAACAAAAAATCCAACCAAGAACTGGATACGTTTTTAGTGCCAACAACATTGGTTGAAAAATTAGCCGGCATCAATTTATGGGAAAGTTTGGTAGGGAGAAAAATTGACCGTGAGAAATCAAGAGTCCGCAGGATGTGGTGAATTTTCAAGGAAATTAGCAAAAAACAAGGACTATTGGGAAAAATGGGCAACATATTCCTTTATTAGGATGGAATTTACGTGCTAGAAACCCTTTTTCATAATATTTCTGATCCTAGACTTCACCGACGATGCTTCATCTCTCATTGCCATTTCAAAAAACTGCCTGGTCTCTTTTTCATGCTCAGGATATTGTATCGCCAACTCATAAAATCCATTGTATGCCCATGCCTTTACAAATTTGTTATCAGCCGTCAAGCATTCTCTCAGAAACACCTCGACCAATTTCTTTTGAGGTCTGCCTATTGGCATATAAGAAAGAACCTGGAGTATGTGTAGCTTGGATTCCCACTGCTTGATAAACTCCAACGTTTGAAAAACAGAAGCAATTTCAGATTTTTTTATCTGATTTTCATTTTCGAGATATCGCTTAATCAGCCAGGTCGCACCCTTCTGTAATGAAACATCACTAACAAGAGTGATCATTTCTGAGATAAACGCAGGATCATGCCAGTGGCGGTCATAAATATCACCGATATCATTGATGGACTTTCCATCCCATTGCTCTATTTCCAGCTTGGTACTCATCGCCGCCTCGGACTAACGTCGTAATTCAATAATTTCACGTATCTCATCGTCGCTTAACACGATGGGGTTGGTGCGCATACTACCACCGCGACAACCGGCAACGATGCTGTCCACGTCCGACGCCCGGACACCATAGTGACCCAAGCGCGGAAGCGCCAGTCGTTGGGTCCATTCATGGAGTCTCGTGATCAACGCCGCCCATGCCTGAGGGTCGGTTAATTCTGCACCCGGATTCAACAAACGACCAAGCCGTGCATATTTTTCCAGCGCCGGGCTGTCCGGCTGACGTTGGCGCAGGCTGCGGATATTGCGCTCAGTGGCGGCTGCAACCAAGGTGCCACAGACAACGCCGTGGGGAATAGGAAAATAGGCACCGAGTGGCGACGCCAAACCATGTACGGATCCCAAGCCCACCTGTGCCAGGGTAATGCCGGAGATCAGCGCGCCATAAGCTATGCCGGCACGGCCTTGCCTGGCCACCGCACCATCACCACCTTCCCAAGCTGCAAAAAAATGCTGGGTCATCGCTTGCAAACCACTCCATGCCAAGGCATCCGTTAGCGGGTTTGCGCGACACGACAGATACGATTCCAACAACTGGGTGAAAGCATCCATACCGTTGGCGGCGATCAGCGCAGGTGGACAGGAGGCCAGCAACAGCGGATCGACAACGGCAACCTCGGCCACCAGATCGGGGTGACGAAACGATTTTTTAAAGCCATCACGCCCTTGCTCACTGAGCACTGCATTCATGGTGGCTTCACTGCCAGTACCGGCAGTTGTGGATACCGCAATGAAAGGTACGGCTGGGCCTGTATAACTAAGACCCTGACCAACACCTTCCAGATAATCCATGACCGAATTCCCTTTTGGCAAGAGTCCGGCAATGGCCTTGGCCGCATCCAATACACTGCCACCACCAATTCCCAGAACGCTGTCAATACCTTTTTGGTAAAACTCCGCCACAATCCGATCCACCTGCTGTGGCGATGGCTCTCCGTCGACGATGACATCGCTCCACTGCAATCCTGCCGCCGTCAGTGCATCCCGAAGCGGCGGCCAGTAGGGCGTTGCACGAAAAGAGGAGGCACCGGTCACCAATAACATCTGCCGGCCATAGGTGGCCACCAGGGATGGCAGTTGCGTGTGGCTGTTTTCAGCAAAAATAATCCGTGGCAGACGGACGGTGGAAAATGCGGGTATCTCCATCGACTCAGTACTCTGGATACAGGCCGATGTAGTGTACCCCCTGGCGCGGCGAAGCCATCCAATCGGCAACAGCCTCCCGCCATGCCAGGTAGTGCGCGGTCTTTTTATGCGCCGCGGCAGCATCGGCATCACGATAGGCTTCGTAAAGGATGAACTGGCTGGGGGAATCCGCCATTTGTAATACATCAAAGCGTAAATTTCCGGATTCCTGCACAGAGGCTTCATGATTCAAGCGTGTTGCCGCAATAAAATCATCAATGTGCTCGGCTTTGACGTTGACCTTAACCAGCGTTGTATGCATGGCACGTTCTCCTGTTTTTTTATGCGCTATCGGTCGATATCGTTTTCAATGTGCATACCCCTTAACTGTCAAGCAATGGACAGTCCACGGGTAACAGTATCGTGAATGTCGATCCGACGTTCACGGTCGACGCGGCCATCAGGCGACCACCCATTAATTCACAATAACTGCGACTGATCGTCAAACCAAGACCGGTGCCCCCATAGCGCCGGGTGGTACTGGTATCCGCCTGGGAAAAAGGCTGAAAAATATGCTCCAGACGGTCAGCGGGAATGCCAATCCCGGTATCCCGAACCTCGAATGCAAATTGATCCCCATCCTCGTCTGTATGATGTAAAACAACATGAATATCAATGACGCCGGCAGTCGTAAACTTAGTGGCATTCGAGACAAGATTCAGGAGTACTTGATGTAAACGCTCCCTATCGGCCCATACGCTATCCTGGGATACTTTACGTGTCACGCGCAACGTATTACCACGCTGCTCAACAGCAGGCGCAATTGTCATGCGGACTTCTTCCAGCAAGCTATCCAAATCGACCCAGGTCATATTCATGTCAATGCGTTCAGCCTCGATTTTGGACAAATCAAGAACATCGTCGATGAGTGATAGCAATTGCGTGGCCGCCAGCAATATTCGCTTGAGATCGCTGACCATCTCCATGTCTTCATACGTTTGCGCATCCTCGGAGAGTAATTCTGCATAGCCAATAATGGCATTCAACGGGGTGCGTAGCTCATGACTCATGTTGGCGAGAAAACTGGATTTAGCGCGATTTTCTGACAATGCCGTATCACGTGCAATAACCAGTTCGGCATTCATGTCTTGCAAGGCCTGTTCGGCAAACACCCAGCGGGTGACATCGGCAATCACCAATAGCCGATCATCACCTGCGGTCTCCATTAAGGTGACCTCATGGGTGAAACGGTTACCCACTGGACTGACATCACCGATGCGCACCGTATTGTCGAGTTCCAATCGGCTACAGTAATGTGACCACCAGGCATCTGGCGTCCCCCAGTCCGCGAGAATCTCATGCAACGTGCAGCCGAGGGGAACCAGGCCTGCCGATACCACATAACCAACACCGGCCCCCACACTACCCAAGGCACGTTCAAGAAGGTCGCGGTGAGCCGCAATCGCGGTCGCCGCCTGATTTTGCTGCTCGCTTTCAAGCCGTAGCTGAAAACCCTGAATAGAGAGCAGGGCGGCCGATACCATCGGCACAATACGCTGTGCAGTGCGGGTATGGCGGGCGGTAAAAAAACCTTTCTCGGCATGGCCACAAATCAGTACGGCGACACTCTCTCCGGCAAAAATAGGAATGTGCAACGCCGAACGAATGCGGCCGAGCAAGGCGGGCGATTGCGCCGCCCAGGCGGGTTGTTTCGAGGTATCAAAGACCGCCACAGATTTGCCATGCAGCACCCGTTGTAGCGCGGGGTCGATACGTAACTGAACCCCGGAAAGAAGGTGATCCTCTGCGGCCATTGATACCAATACACTATCGTCAACCCAAAACAGGGCGGCAACATCAAAGTGCAGCAATGGGCCCAGTACATCGACAAGTACCGCATAAACGGCTTCAGGGTCGCGTGCAGTTGCCAGGAGGGCAACCCCCGCAAGCAGTAAATCACCTTCCTTGCGTCTGGCACGCTCGTGCTCAAGCTGCACCTGAAGCTCGACCAAACTCTCCCGCAGCTCTTCATTCACTTGCTTCATGCGCTACACGGGAGTATTGCCTAGCAACAGTACTGAAATCATCAGATTTCCGTGGCGATTTTCACCACCGATAAAACAACCCTGTTCGCCAAAGGTGAACGAACCCAGAAAGGGACGCCCTTCCAGGGCATCATTAAGATGCCCGACCACGTTATCCATCTGATCCTGGACGGTTAACATACAGCCGGCACAGTAAATCACCAAACCACCGGCGATATCACCGGGTGCCACATCACCGGTTCGCATCGCCGCCCGAGCCACTCGCCCTGCCCGCTCGATCAAGCTGTCCCGTGTCCCTTTCATTAACCAAAATTCGTCGCCCACCGCAACATCTGCAAATAAACTCAGGCCACGTTCCGGGGTAATATGATCCGGGTGGGATAGTTGGTGATAAGCGGTACCACCGACACTGCCCACCACCCGACCCAGCGGGTATAACGTTGTCAGTGGCAGCACGTTTTGCTCACCGCTCGCAAACGCATCCTGGAGTACGCCACCGGTCCAGTCATTGTAAACCTCTGCCGCCGGACGCCCATCGATCTCATACAGAATACGGCCATCAGCACGTGTCACACGGCCTTTTATTTCTGTCGGTTCATAACCACTGTGAAACGCAAAACAAAGTTCGGTCGACGGAAACAGCACCGAGACGACAATCGCATCGCGGTACACACCGGCTTGAGTCAGTTGAGCCCATTGACCACTCACATCGTTGTCAGCAGAGCTACCGCCGACAATCGGCACACCCGCCCCGAGCGAGGCCTCAAGCTCACTAATCACTCTTTCCTCACAACCAGGGGGAGCACTGATCCATATCAGGTCGGGTACTTCGCCGGGCCGTCCGGCATCATTGAGCGCGGCATCCAGCGCTTGGCAAGTGGCGGCTTCCGGTGATGCCGCGGCATCCAGCGTTGCCTCGCCAACACCATAATGTCCATCCGGATCGACAATACCGAAGGCGGCAATACCCCGTCCCTCGGCATTGACCACACCCCGCTCGGTCATTGCACCGAGACAAGAAGTACTTCCGTGAAAACGCTTGGCTCCGTGGTTAATCAACGTTTGCTGTAATTGAGAAATATCGTAACTGACGGATGGCGCAACAATGATCCAATCAGGGGAATCACCCAGGCGGGCTGAGAGCTGTTCCCAAAGTTGATCTGCGGCTTCTTTGGAAGAGTCAAGAATTGAGTCTGCGGTTGCAACATGCATGCTGTTCTCCTTTGTTACAGCAATACGACCTGAAACATACCTCTTTCCGGTCACTGGGAGGTTGTTAACAATCATTTTGACAACCCCTGAGGGTCATCCGGCACCAGCAGTCAGCCTAAAACAATCCATTGTAGAGCGCAAATAACCGGATCACCCACTAACCGCCTTCCATATTGCCGGACTGTTGCAGGAAATTTTAACGCCGTCATGGGATAAACAAAGCGTGTAATAACGCCTGAATCTTCATCGTTTTGGGGCGATACCGCCGGGTCAGCCGGCCTGACCACCATTGCGACAAGGCCACCCCTTCATTGATTTCAACAAAACCGGGTAAAAAAACGGATCGGCACGATAGCGGAAAGTTCTGTCGATTAGATCGGATGGGCAAGCTCACGCCGATCCGGATACCGGATCAGAGACAGGACTCAAGAAAATCAGGCTGGCCACCGGTCGTACCAGAAGCCAAACCTGGAATCCTTATGCCGTTACCCATCATCTCCGTTTTTGTATGGCGGCAACGATGCTTATATCGATAAAAACTTTATGCTTTCTGATATTGAAAAACGCATCACTCAAGCAACTTCGGATGTATCTATTCGCCGTTTGATAACCACAGCAGACTGGCCATGCGCCCGGTGCTGCCGTCACGGCGATAGGAATAAAACATGCCGGCCTCGCTGTAGGTGCAGCGGTCACCGCCGTATACAGCGGTGACCCCGACCCGCGCCAGTCGCCGGCGTGCCAAGCGGTCGATATCAGCCAGCCAGCGGTCATCCCCCAGAGCAACGAAGGCACTGGCACTGTCGGCATCATCATCGACGAAGGCCGCACGCACATCCGTGCCCACCTCAAAGGCCTGCGGGCCGATGGCGGGGCCGAGCCAAGCCATGATCTCGTCCGGGGCCACGGCCATCTGCACCACCGTCGCCTCCAGCACCCCCGCCGACAGCCCCCGCCAACCGGCATGGGCGGCGGCAACACGCGTGCCGGCACGATCACAAAACAGCACCGGCAGGCAGTCGGCGGTCAGCACGGCGCACACCCGACCAGGCCCGGTGCTGACACTGGCATCGGCCTCTGGCGGCCCGGCCGTTGGCAAGCCATCAAGGGTAATGACACGACGGCCGTGCACCTGTTTCAGCCATAGAGGCTCCGCTGGCAGGGCCAGTTCTTCCAGCAACAACTCGCGGTTGGCCAGTACCGCCGCCGGATGATCACCAACATGATCGGCCAGATTGAAGCTGTCGAAGGATGCAAGACTGACACCACCGATCCGCGAGGTAGTGGCCGCCTGTACATTTTTCGGCGCCGGCCAGTCCACGGAAATCAGTCCGGGCATGGCGTCAAACCGCCTTGCTGTCTTCGCGGCAGGCATCCACCAGCGCCGCCATATCAACCGGTAAGGGCGCCTGCCAGCTCATGGACTCACCGCTGAGGGGATGTTCGAAGCCCAGCCGTCCGGCATGCAGGGCCTGACGCTTGAAACCACGCAGGGCTTCTATCAGCGCCGGTGTGGCACCGGCGGGGATGCGCAGACGGCCGCCGTAGACCGGATCGCCCACCAGTGGATATTTTAGATAGGCCATGTGTACACGGATCTGGTGAGTACGGCCGGTCTCCAGTTTCACGCGCAGCAGGCTGTGGGCGCGAAAACGCTCCTCGACCCGGTAATGGGTGATGGCCTCACGGCCACCCGGCACCACGGCCTGGCGCAGACGTTGGCCGGGATGCCGGCCGATGGGCGCCTGCACGCTGCCACCAGCGGTCATCAGGCCCATGGAGAGGGCCAGGTATTCGCGCTCGACGTCACGCGCCTGCAGCTGTTCCACCAACGATTTCTGTGCCGTCAGGGTGCGCGCCACCACCAGCAGACCGCTGGTGTCCTTGTCGAGACGATGCACCACACCGGCGCGCGGCACCTGTTCCAGCGCCGGGTCATAGTGCAGCAAGGCATTGCTGAGGGTACCGTCCATGTTACCGGCGCCGGGATGCACCACCAGTCCGGCGGGCTTATTGATGACCAGCACGGCCTCGTCTTCAAAGACGATATCCAAGGGAATATCCTGCGCACGCCAAGTGGTCTCCACCTCCTGCTCCGCCGCCAACACCACTTCCTCACCGCCGTGTACGGCGTCGCGGGGGCGCAGGTGTTTGCCATCCACCAGCACATGGCCGCCCTTGACCCAGCGTGTCAAACGGGCACGCGAGTAATCGGGGAATAGTGCCGCCAAGGCCTGATCCAGGCGCAGGCCGGCCAGTGTCTCGGGGACGATTTCGGTCAATCTGTGGGACTCGGTCATGGATTGTCGCTCACTGTTCTCTACCCCGCCGGGCCGCTATAATAACCTGCTTTGCAGCAATTGCCCCCTTTCTGACCCTTTCCGAGGCCACAACCCTGAATACCAACACACCGCTCCACCGGCTATCCGCCCTGTTGCTGACCGCACTATTGCTCGGCGGCTGCGCCTCCACGCTGGACGACAGCAGCAAGTGGTCTGCCGAACTGCTCTACAGCGAGGCCAAGGCCGCACTTAAATCCGGCGATTACGAGTCGGCCATCAAGCACTTCGAAACCCTGGAGGCCAAGTATCCCTTTGGTAAATACGCCGAGCAGGCACAGCTGGACACCGCCTACGCCTATTACAAGTTCGAAGAGCCGGATTCCGCCATCGCCGCTGCTGACCGTTTCATCAAGCTACATCCACGTCACCCCAGCGTGGATTACGCCTACTATCTGCGCGGTCTGGCCAGCGCCAGCAAGAAAGACAACCCGCTGGACTTTGCCATCACCATCGAACCCAGCCTGCTCGACCCCAGTTCGGCACGACAGTCGTTCAACTACTTCAACCAACTGGTGCAGCGTTTCCCCGACAGCCGCTATGTGCAAGACGCCATCCGCCACATGAAGATACTGCGCGAACACCTCGCCGAGCACGAGATCCATGTGGCACGTTATTATCTCAAGCGACATGCCTATGTGGCAGCCGCCAAACGCGCCACCTTCGTGCTGGAAACCTATCCCCGCTCGCCCACGATTCCCAGCGCACTGGATATTCTCATCACCGCCTACGAGGCGCTGGATCTGCAGGATCTGGCCACAGATGCGCGACGGGTAAAAGAACTCAACTTCCCCTCGGCGCTGGACACTCCCCGATCCACTGTCGATTTCAGTCTGTAACAGGCAACTGAAACCGTTCAGAAACAAAACCCCGTAGCGTGCACTATGCGCACAACGCCCCCTGGATCCGGACACTGCCCGATGACGGGAAAACTCACGACCGTCGGAACCACAGACGGATAAGCCAAACGGCTGCACCAACCATTCAGTACGCTACAGAGTCATGGGATTCACTCGAAGCATCTATCCATTTTGTGCGCACAGCGCACACTACACCTGCCCGTAGCATGCGCCGTGCGCACGACACCCTCTGGATCCGGATATTCGGGAAAAATCAACCACGGGCAGTCAGAGGGCTTCGTTGTCCTGCTCGCCGGTACGGATGCGCACCGCGCGCTCCACCGAAGAGACGAAAATTTTGCCGTCGCCGATCTTGCCCGTGCGTGCCGCGCTGGTAATGGCCTCAATAGAAGCGTCGACACGATCCGCCGCGACGACGATCTCCAGTTTCACCTTGGGCAGAAAATCCACCACGTATTCGGCACCGCGGTACAGTTCGGTGTGGCCCTTCTGACGACCAAAGCCTTTGACCTCGGTCACGGTCATGCCGGTAATACCGATCTCTGACAGGGCCTCGCGCACGTCGTCCAGCTTAAAGGGCTTGATCACTGCTTCAATCTTTTTCATCATTCGCTCCTGCTCGTTGTTTTCCAGCCCGGATGTTTCATGGGATATCCGCGCCAAGAAGTGCCCTTAACGCCGATCATAACCCGAGGTGATGGGGTAACGCCGGTCGCGTCCAAAGGCACGGCGGGTGATGCGCACCCCCGGCGCTGCCTGGCGGCGTTTATATTCGTTGCGGTTCACCAACCGGATCACCCGATCCACGATGACCGTATCATACCCCGCCGCAACGATTTCTTCCGCACAACGATCCTGTTCCACATACATTTCCAGGATCGCATCCAGCACATCGTAGGGCGGCAGGCTGTCGCTGTCCTTCTGATCCGGGGCCAGCTCCGCCGACGGCGGACGTTCAATGACGCGCCGGGGGATCACCGGCGACAGACGGTTACGGTATTCGCTGAGCCGGTAAACCAGAGTCTTGGGCACGTCCTTGAGCACGTCGAAACCACCAGCCATATCCCCATAAAGGGTGGAATAACCCACCGATATCTCACTCTTGTTGCCCGTACTCAATACCACTTTGTGCTTCTTGTTAGAGATCGCCATCAAGAGCACGGCACGACAGCGGGCCTGGATGTTCTCCTCCGTGGTATCCGGCTCACAACCGGCAAATTCGTCCTTGAGAATCCCGAGAAAGGTCTTGAAAGCCGGCTCGATGGGCAGCACGTGATACTCCACACCCAGCATCTCGGCCTCGGCCCGGGCATCGCTCAGGCTGATGTCCAGGGTGTAGCGCGAGGGCATCATCACTGCCTCCACTCGTTCCGCACCGATGGCGTCCACCGCCACTGCCAGGGTAAGGGCCGAATCAATGCCACCCGAAAGACCGATGATGGCGCCAGGGAAAGCGTTTTTTTCGATATAGTCGCGCACACCGAGAACCAGCGCCTTATAGACGCTCTCTTCCTCGCAAGCCGGCGTGCAGACGGTACCCGGCACGGCATCCACACGGCCATCGCCGGCGACGGTGAAATCGGCCGGGTAAAGGTCGTCCACAAAGGCCGGCACACGCTGCACCAGACTGCCATCGGCATTCATCACCAGCGAGGCGCCGTCGAACACCAATTCGTCCTGCCCGCCCACCAGGTTGACATAGAGCACCGGCAAACCGGTCTCGGTAATACGTGCACGCAACGCCTCGATACGCTCGTCACGCTTGCCGAGATGAAACGGCGAGGCATTGAGATTGACCAGCAGGCGCGCCCCCGCCGCCTTGGCCGCAGATGCCGCCCGGGGATACCAGATATCCTCACAAATAGTGATACCCACCGGCACCCCGGCGATCTCCACCACGCAGGGCTGGTTACCGGCGGTAAAATAGCGCTTTTCATCGAATACACTGTAATTGGGCAGCTCGAACTTGTCGTAGGTGGCAACGACCACACCGTCACGCAGCAGACTGGCGGCATTGTAGAGACCGGTCTCCGCCTGCCGCGGATAGCCGAGGATCACATCGATGCCGTGCACCTGCTCAGTAATACGAGCCAACGCGGCATCGACACGGCGATTGAAACCAGGGCGCAGCAGCAGGTCTTCCGGCGGATAACCACTTAAAGTTAGCTCGGGAAAGACGATGGCCTGTGCATTCAATGCATCGCGCGCCGTTGCCGCGGCGGCAATGATTTTTTCGGCATTGCCGTCGATATCGCCCACCAGCAGGTCGATCTGGGCCATGACGATGCGTAGGGAACGGGACATGTTTTTGCCTGAAGAAAATACCGGTTTGATTCGCCACGATCCCGTAGGGTGGGCACTGCCCACCAAAATGACTTGCCTTATGCGGACAGAATGGTGGGCAATGTCCACCCTACCTGACTGTGGTCAACAGAAAAATCAGCCGCCCAGCGCCTCCAGCATGCGCGCACCCAGCTCGGCGGGGGAACGCGCTACGGTAACGCCGGCCGCCGCCAGCGCGGCGAACTTATCGGCAGCGGTGCCCTTGCCACCGGCAATAATGGCGCCGGCGTGCCCCATGCGTTTACCGGCTGGCGCCGTGACACCGGCGATATAACCCACCACGGGCTTGCTGACGTGGGACTGGATGTATTCCGCCGCCTCTTCCTCGGCGGTGCCGCCGATCTCGCCCACCAAAACAATGCCCTCGGTCTGCGCATCCTGCTCGAACAGCGCCAGACAATCGATGAAGTTCATGCCCTGGATGGGGTCACCACCGATGCCGACGCAGGTGCTCTGCCCCAGACCGTTGATCGTGGTCTGGTAGACCGCCTCATAGGTGAGGGTGCCGGAGCGGGAAACGATGCCGATCCTGCCCGGCTGGTGGATGGCGCCGGGCATGATGCCAATTTTGCACGCACCGGGGGTGATGATGCCCGGGCAGTTAGGGCCGATGAGGCGCGATTCGCTGTGCGCCAGCACCGCCTTCACCTTCACCATGTCCTGCACCGGAATGCCTTCGGTGATACAAACGATGACTTTTATGCCCGCCTCCTCGGCCTCGAAAATGGCGTCGGCAGCAAAGGCGGCGGGGACGAAGATCAGGCTGGCATCGGCGCCGGTTCCATCCACCGCGTCACGCACGGTATTGAACACGGGACGCTCGAGGTGACTCTGCCCGCCCTTGCCGGGGGTGACGCCGCCGACCAACCGGGTGCCGTAGGCGATGGCCTGTTCGGCGTGGAAAGTGCCCTGCCGGCCGGTAAAACCCTGCACGATGACGCGTGTCTGCTGGTCGATGAGTATGGACATCAGTTCTGCCCTCCTGCGGCAACCACCTTGACGGCGGCATCGGCCAGATCGTCGGCCGGAATCACCGCCAGCCCGCTGTGGGCGAGGATCGCGCGGCCCTGCTCGGCATTGGTGCCTTCAAGGCGCACCACCACGGGGATATCGAGGCCGACATCCTTGATCGCCGCAACGATGCCGTCGGCAATCAGGTCACAGCGCACGATGCCGCCAAAAATATTGACCAGGATCGCCTCGACCTTGTGGTCGGCGACGATCAGTTTGAGGGCCTCGGCAACACGCTCGGCGGTCGTACCGCCACCCACATCGAGAAAATTGGCCGGCTCGCCACCGTGCAGCTTGATGATGTCCATGGTGGCCATGGCCAGACCGGCGCCATTGACCATGCAGCCGATGTTGCCGTCGAGGGTGACGTAATTGAGATCGAACTGCTGGGCCTTGTGTTCGGTGGGATCTTCCTGGCTGGGGTCGCGCAGCTCTTCCAACGCCTTCTGCCGAAACAGGGCGTTGTCGTCGATGTTGACCTTGGCGTCCAGGGCCAGCAGGCGATCATCACGGGTGAGCACCAACGGATTGATCTCCACCAGGCTGAGATCCTTTTCCGTGAACAGGCGGTAGAGACCGAGCATGGTGCGGGTCAGTTCACGCACCAGCGCGCCTTCGAGGCCGAGGCCGAAGGCGAGTTGACGGCACTGGTAGCCCTGCAAACCGGCGACGGGATCGACGGCCACGGTGAGAATTTTTTCCGGGGTTTCGGCGGCCACCGCCTCGATATCCATGCCACCTTCGCTGGAGGCCATGAACACCACACGGTTGCGGGCGCGGTCGATGAGCGCACCGAGGTAGAGTTCGCGGACGATATCGCACGTCGCCTCGACCAATAGCTTGTCCACTGGCAAACCCTTGGGGCCGGTCTGGTGAGTAACCAGATTCATACCCAACATGGCCTTGACGGCGGATTCCAGCTCACCCTCGCCAGTGACCAGCCTGACGCCACCCCCCTTGCCGCGGCCGCCGGCGTGTACCTGCGCCTTGACCACCCAGCGCTCGCCGCCCAGCGCGCGGGCCGCGACGCGCGCCTCGCCGAGGCTGGCGACCATCTGACCGGCCGGCACTTTCAAGCCGTATTCCGCAAACAGGTGCTTGGCCTGAAATTCGTGAAGATTCATGACGGTCCCCCAGACGATCCCGCGTTGTTCGTCGCCGGCATCGTTGCCAATAACGCGCGCAAGTCTGACATACAAAGACGGCCAATGACAAAACCCCATTCCGCAGGCCATTAAACGTCTTCGTCAACCCCGGCCCGCTCTCAGCCCGCGCCAGCGATTTCCGGCAAAAAAATATACCGCTAACGCGTCTTAGTTTGAGGTGCATACCGCCACAAAACACACCGTTCCTTTATATGTGTAGGGTGGGCACGTTTTTTGTGCCCACGCGGATGTAAAGCCGGGCCAATATCTTATTGAATGGCACTACCCGGGTGAAACCAAATTAACGCGTGGGCACAAAAAACGTGCCCACCCTACGCAGGAAGCTGAACGTTGTTTAGAGGCATAAAAACCTGGTTTCCCGGGTTTTACTTTTAGGGACGAGGCCTGACGCCGATCACGTTATGATTCCATTTAGAATCGGTGAGAATACATCACCTGCCAATTGACCTGACTGTGGCTAACAGTCACCCCCTGACCACTGGTCGCCGAGACCTCGGGCGAATAAGTAAACGAGGCGTTCACGCTGGAAGATTTGTTGATGTCATAACCACCACCGAAGGTGTAGTTGTTCTCTATCGTCGCCGGGAACAGGGGATTGAGGTACTTGTCCGGCACCGGATTGGTCGAGCCGTTGTAACCCACCCTCAGCACCAACTCCTTGGTAGTCTGAAAACTGGCACCCAGAGCGATGACCGTCTGATCCTCCCAATCCTGGAACATAACGGCATCCAGTGTTTGACCGGCAAAACCTGCCGCCAGGGGATTGGCCTGGTTCGCATCGGCCACGAAACTCATTTCGAAATTCTTCATGACGCTCGCCCAACCGATGCGCTTGATGTCGGCGGCGATCATGATCCTGTCAGTGGCCTGGAAGGCGGCACCGATACCGTAGGTCTCCGGCCATTGGAAGTTCTTGACGCTGATTTTGCCCGACACCGGAATAGCGACGGCCGTGTAACCGGTGGAAGCACCGCCTCCCGCCAGACCAAGATCCATGTTGACGTTCATGCTGACCTTGGCGTTACCGGTGGTCATGTCACCCAGGCGGGTCTTGGCGTGATAGGTGGCACCCACAGTCCAGCGGCTGCCAACCCTGTAGGTGAAACCCAGCTTGCCGGCGAAACCATTGCCATAGGCCTCACCCAGAAAGGCGCTGTTGTTGGAAAAATCAAAACGCGCCCAGTTTACCGGCCCCGTGGGATCCAATGCCGTGCCAACCATCCCCATCATGCTGTCGACCATCGAACCGCTGGCCTTGCCGTATTCCTGGGTACCACCGTAGGCGGGGGCAAGCATGTCACCAAACTGCGCCCCCGACAGGGCCATCTTCAGATCCATGCTGGCCCAAACGTAGTCGAGGCTGCCGGCAATAGTAAAATTGTCATTGACGCTATAACTCAGCGGAATCAGGAAACGCCCCAGCCCCACCTCGGAGCGAACCGTCTCATTGGAGCCCGCCGTCAAAAAAGAGTTGGCATCATACTCCGTACCCATACCGCCCTGAGCGAAGACACCCACGCCATAGGCCAATGCACCGCGCTTCTTCACCCAGCCCACCGCCGGCATGTAAAAGGCGGTGGCGGATGAGTCCGCGTCGGGCATGCCATCCATGGCGCTTGAAATGTCGGG
>JALTPW010000723.1 GCA_026999335.1 Chromatiales bacterium | reverse complement strand
CCATCACCCGTCAGGCCAAGGTGGCCAAGTCCGGCGACAAACAGGCCAAGGCCCGCCTCGCCGTGTTCGAGCCCCTGCGCGCCCACCTGGATGAGGGTAAACCGGCGCGCACCCTGCCGCTGGACGACGATCAGCGCGCCTTGCTGTACGACCTGCACCTGCTTACCATCAAGCCCACCCTGTACATAGCCAATGTCGCCGAAGACGGTTTCGACGACAACCCGCAGCTGAAGCAGGTGCGCGAACTGGCCGCCAGCGAAGGTGCACAGGTAGTGCCCGTGTGCGCCGCCATCGAGGCTGAGTTATCCGAACTGGACGACGAAGACCGCGCGGAATTCCTGCAAGAGCTGGGTATCGAGGAGCCGGGCCTCAACCGCGTCATCCGTGCCGGCTATGGCCTGCTGCATCTGCACACCTACTTTACCGCTGGCGAGAAAGAGGTGCGTGCCTGGACCGTACACATCGGTGCTAGCGCGCCGCAGGCCGCCGGCGTCATCCACACCGACTTCGAAAAGGGCTTCATCCGTGCCGAGGTCATCGCCTATGATGACTTTATCGCCGGTAATGGTGAGCAGGGTGCCAAGGAGGCCGGCAAATGGCGTCTTGAAGGCAAGGATTACGTGGTGCAGGACGGTGATGTGATGCATTTCCGTTTCAATGTCTGAAGTGACGACAAGGCCTATTCCGGGCTGGACAAGGGGGGCGGGAAAACGTAGAATTCCGCCTCCTTTTTGATCCCCTAAGTCTGACAGGCTCCTAAGGGGTCGCGCAGCAAACGGCTATGTAGCTCAGCTGGTTAGAGCACATCACTCATAATGATGGGGTCCCCTGTTCGAATCAGGGCATAGCCACCATATCCTACTTCCACGATTTTTCCGGGGTGTCTAAAAACAGCCCGGAGATTCGTCGTGACCATTCTGTGACCATCTCTGAAAATCAGTGTTTCTGCGGACTGGTTTTTGACGTCAATGTTGACCTGTTCCCTATATGGTCATTTCCTGTTTAGGCAATCTGCTTTACTCGGTAAGTGAGCGGGTGTTCTTCCATTATTCCAACTGCAAGGTGTCGGGCATCGTCGGCCTCGCCGAAGAGATGCGCAGGGAGCTACCCCGACCACATCGCCTTCGATCTCGACAAGCTCCGCTGGTATATGCTGGATCTGACATTCAAGTGCCGTTTCAAACGCATCATCAGCCTGCAGGAACTGGAGGAGTACTCGGAGCTGGCGGATTGCCCCTATTGACCCCGGTATCTTAATCAAGGGGTCTCGTGCGTATGGTGCGCGCTACGGGCAGGCGTAGTGTGCGCTGTGCGCACAATGTGGACAGCCTAGTTGGGGAACAAATTCAGAGTATATAGAGGGGGACAGACCACGGTTTGATCCATATTTGCCATGGGAACCGTGGTCTGTTCCCTATTGCCGCCTATTGACCCAATATCGGGGTGAGCCACGGCCACACCGCATCCCTTGAGCCAGGCTTACAGGTCGTAGCAATATGCTACACTTATTTCAAATTGTAGCGAGGTGTTGCTTGTGTCTACCCCATTAAGAGTTAAAGAGGGTTTGTTTCGAGATGCCGAGGCAGAAGGTTCATTGATGAATCGCTCGGCGGCGAAGCAAGTGGAATTTTGGGCTGAGCTTGGTAAGCGGGTGGCGCATTCGCTATCACCAACGGATATGTTGGCATTAATGCAGGGCATTGCCGAGGTGCAAGTTGAGGTTGCAGCCCCCGAACGCATTGAGCCAACGAAAATATTTGAGGCTGTTGAAAAATCGCGTTCAAGCGGCCAATCAGGACAACAAATAACCCAGGGCCGAACCTATTTTGAAGCAAGTTTAACGAAGGCCGGTTTATTAGACAGAGTCACGCCTGACGGGCAGCGGCAGACAGGCCGTTTTGTAAATGGTGTGTTTGTTGTCGAATGAGTAACGGCAAACAGCTCTGGTTGCTGGCGGGTGGAAATGGTGCGGGTAAATCGACCTTTTATCGGCAATTTTTAGCATCAACCGGCTTGCCCTTTATTAATGCTGATATCTTGGCAAAAGAACTGGATGCCGAACATCCCGAGTCGGCCAGTTATAAGGCGGCGAAACTAGCCGAAAGGTTGCGATTTGATCTGCTGCACACAGGCACCAATTTTTGTTTCGAAACGGTTTTTTCTCATCCCTCTAAAATTGATTTTTTAGCGCGCGCAAAGTCTGCGGGTTATGAGATTGTTTTGGTTTATATTCATTTACAAAGCGATCAATTGAACCAAGCGCGCGTTGCTCAACGAGTGGCAGAAGGCGGGCATGCTGTACCTCGCGAAAAGATCATTTCACGTATCCCAAGAACCATGCAGTATGTGAGTGATGCATTGATATTAGCCGATACCGTTCAGCTATATGATAATTCATCACATAATGAGCCTTTTACTTCGGTTGCATCCATTAACCACGGTGATCTGAAAATACAAAAACAATCGCTACCCGATTGGGCGAAGGTGATTTTGGCTAATTATTTGTGAAGTCTTTGTCATTAAGGGGTATCGTGCGCACGGCGCGCGTTACGGGCAGGTGTAGTGTGCGCTGTGCGCACAACATGGACGGCCAGACTGAGGGGGGTGAATTCAGCCACGCTTGCCACCGATAATGACAGTATGTGACTATCTTGGGCGGGTTGTATTCACAACGACAAGCATACAGCAGGAGCTAACCATGGCCAGCAGCAGAATTCCAGGCCCACTCGGGATAGGGCCGGCCTCTCCCCCCATTGACGATGGCACATTGGCGTTGACGAATTCACCGCTGCCGGGGCCTCTCGGCATTGGAACGCCTGCAAACTATTTTTCGGAACTGTGTACCGGCAGGGATCCAAAGCTGACCCTGCGAGAAGAGGTCACCCTGCGTGCATTACTGAAGCAGTATCCCGGCGACGAGGTTCTGGCCCTGGGCGAACTCATGGACATTCTGCCTGCCGGCGAGGACAGCCTCAAGGCCTTTGCCGGTGGCCTGCTGGGCGCCTCTCGGGCCCGGGGCAAGGGGTATATCCAGGCATTACAGGCCTATAACGACAGCCTGGTGCAGTGGAAAAACGCGCCTAAAAAACAGCGTAACAACATCAAGCTA
>JALTPW010000722.1 GCA_026999335.1 Chromatiales bacterium | reverse complement strand
ACGCCGAGGTGGGCTCGTCACAGACAATCAGCTTCGGCTCCACCGCCAGGGCGCGGGCGATGCAGATGCGCTGGCGCTGGCCACCGGAAAATTCGTGTGGATAGCGGCGCTTCAGCTCCGGCGACAGGCCGACCTGCTTCAGCAACTGATCCACCCGCGTGGCCCGCTCCGCGGCCGAAGTGCCGATGCCCTGAGTGATCATACCCTCCTCGATGATATCCGTGACCATCATGCGCGGGTTCATGGAGGAAAAGGGATCCTGAAAAATGATCTGCAGCTCACCGCGCTGGCGGCGCAATTCACGGGCGCCCAGGCGGGTCAACGCCACGCCATTGAAACGCACCACGCCGTCCGTGGGCGGGATCAACTGCAGAATGCCCTTGCCGGCGGTGGTCTTGCCACAGCCGGACTCGCCCACCAGCGCCAGGGTTCGACCGGCGAGGATGTCGAAACTCACATCATCCACCGCGCGCACATGGCTTTTCACACGCCGCAACAGGCCCTTGTGAATGGGGAAGTGCACCTTCAAACCCTCGACGCACAGCAACTCGTCACCCTCGATGGGGGCTGGCCGGGCCGACTTTTCCGTACTGGCAACGGGCACCTCGACCGGAACCGGCACTGGCTGCCGGGCAGGATCATGCAGGTGACAACGCACCCCCTGTCCCGCATCCAGCGACGTCCACACCGGCACCTGCTCGCGGCAGGTGTCCCAGGCGTAGTCACAGCGATCGACGAAACGACAGCCGCGAAACACCGTGGCCAACGATGGCACGCTACCGCGAATCACCGCCAGCCGTTGCCCGCGTTTGCCCATGTTGGGCAACGACTCGAACAGCTTGCGCGAATAGGGGTGCCTGGGATCAGCGAAGAAGCTCTCACGGTTTGCCTCTTCGACGATCTGTCCGGCATACATCACCGCTACCCGATCGGCCATCTCCGCCACCACGCCGAGGTCGTGGGTGATCAGCAGGATCGACATACCCCGGTCTTTTTGCAACTGGCGCATCAAATCCAGCACTTGAGCTTGAATGGTCACATCTAATGCCGTGGTCGGTTCGTCGGCGATCAACAACTCCGGCTCACCGGCCAGGGCAATGGCGATCATCACCCGCTGCTTCATGCCGCCGGAAAGCTGGTGCGGGTATTCGCCATAGCGCCGCGCCGGGTCGGGGATGCCCACCGAATCCAGCAACGCCAGCACCCGCTGGTGCGCCTGCCCACCACGCAGCCCCAGATGGCACTGCAGGCTCTCGCTGATCTGCTCACCCACCGTCAGTACCGGATTGAGGCTGGTCATGGGCTCCTGAAAGATCATCGCGATACGCCGCCCACGCACATCGCGCATGACCACCTCGGGCAGGGCCAGCAGATCCTCGCCATGCAGACGGATGGTGCCATCACTGATGCGCCCCGCCGGCTCCGGTACCAAGCGCATGGCCGACAGCGCCGTCATGGACTTGCCGCAGCCCGACTCACCCAGCAGGGCAAAGGTCTCACCGGGGGCGATGTCGAAACTCACCCCGTCCACCGCCCGCACCAAGCGCTCGCCAGAGCCAAAGATGGTGTGCAGGGAATCAACTTGCAATAGCCTATTGGTCATCGTGTTCCGTCTTTGGGGATACCATGCGCACTATACCGCAAGATACCGCAAGCGGATCGGCAAACTTGAATTCTGTACCGGCCGGCCGCAATATGCACTTATCCAAGGTGCAGAAAGACAGGCGGTGCCAGCATGCCAGAAATCGAAGACATCGAGCAGAACGCCAAACCCGAAGGCATGTCCTTCATCACCAAACTCATCCTCGGCAAGCTCGTGCTCCTTGCCATCGTGGGGGTTGTGGTTTATTTCTCCCTGCAAAGTCTCTGATTCACGCTCGACGCGCGGAACAAAAGGATACGGCCCACAGGCTCGCCACGTTCGATACCATTCATAACTTATTTTTCCACAGCAAGGCATCCGGGGCGTTCCACCCGGCACCACTCCGGCACCACTGCTGTCCCGTTAACGAGCTATTGCTGTATTTCAAACGCCCGGTTTACGGAGAGAGCAGCCTGGTTGAAGGTGTTGAGACAGAAATTCGGACAACCCCTCTACGTCATTCCGAGCTTGACCCGGAATCCAGTGGTTTCAATGACTTCCTGGATGCCGGGTCAAGCCCGGCATGACGATGTGTTGTTAGCGGGACAGCATTGACCCGGCACAACATCGTCAGACTTGCCCTCGCATAAAAAAACATGGGCGCAAAACATTATCTATTGCGCCCATATGACCCGCTGGAATCCGGCGCACAGCCTTTCGCTCATGACGCCAGAGGATTGCCCGTTTTCTTATCTTCCTCGCATACCTCTTCCGCCGCCCATACCACCCATACCGCCCATACCACCGCCCCATGATCCACCCGAGCCACCCGAGGACAAGAAATTATGGCATGAGGAACAGTTGTGACTGTAAAACGTGTCCGTAAAATGATGGACATTGCTGCCCCGCATGGGATTACCGGTCACTGATTGCTCGGTATGGCACTCCAGACAGTCGGTTGTATAGAACACCTCGAGCTGCTGTGTTTCCGGATTATAAACACTGTGACAAGTCAGGCAGTGATACACCCCTGTCGAAACATCGCCCGGAGCCACCGTGTCATGCGAACCATTGGCCAGGCCCATGATCGGCGTACCGACCCGGGCATGGTGCCTGTCCGGATTAGGCACTTGCAACTTCGGGTGTGGAAGCTCTGCATTGTCCCCATGGCACTGACGGCACTGATCTTCCGTAGGCGCGCCCTCAAAAATGCTCTTCATACCCATTGCCTCGGCATCCGCTGCCAGAACAAAACCAAACGCCATAACAAGCACTGACGCAAAGAATTTTTCTCGTATTGCTGCTATCGGTAAAGTCATATCAAATACTCCGATTTCCGATCAGAACCCCTCGTTTCCAAGTGATGCCGAAGTCAACGTTTACTTATTGACTCGGTATCCACCCTGTTCAGCCGTCGTGTAGCCAAGTGTCAAAGCGCATCGGCACACGGCGACCCACCTTATTTTTTTAAACAATTTGGGCAGGGACTTCAAGCGTACTCCGGCTCGGCGTTGTCACACTTGAACTCCTGAACATGATGGATGCCGGGTCAATAACTGCAGAGTGTCACAGTATAACGCATCCCATGGTGTCCTGTGTCACAAACTCACGGCACGCCAATGCTTGAATGCTGAATATCACACCCCTTTAATCCATGAATACAGATAAAGAGATTTGTTCACACGGCAAGCAATCCAGAAAACCATTCATACCCCACAAAACCACCAATCAAAACGTAACCTGGGTCGAGCTTGCGAAACCCAGGCTACTCGCTTATCACTTATTGACTCATAACCAAATAAAAAAAATAACCGTAAAAAAGATAGATTGGCAACAATACCGCAACAGATATAACAAACCATTTTCGTTTAATGGCAATGGCTGAAAATCCCAGCATCGCTGGAATAGTGACACTCATTAGCTGAAACCAGTTATTTGTGCCGAGCAGGTAATAACAGTTCGGTAACGACAAAATCAGCGCCACGAGTAAAAAAACAGGATTACGCAGCAAAACCCCAACTGCCGCAATAATCAAAACTATCGCAATAGCCGGCCAACCGAAGAACAAAACAACCACGATGTCCATAAAATAAATTTTGCTCAGCGATAGTTGGTCATGTTTTTGGTTGGCGCGATATTTAGTCGTGTTCGCGATTGATGCGGTTCGCAAGCTCACCCGGCACAACACCATCAACCCCACCCGCTCAATCTATTGGAATGACGCCCCGCCATACATGCGCATCCTCTCGTTGCACCGCTTCGCGCCACAGCCTCACCAGGCAGTAAATACCTCAACCCCCCCTTCTCCGCCAGCATAATTGCGCGCACTCGACCAGCGCCAGTGCTCCGCCTCATCCACATAGCCTCGCTTGACCGGGTTCTGATGCATGTACGCCAGCTTCTGCCACAGCATCACTTCCCCGTCGATCAACTGGGGATGCGAACCCTCCTGCCAGAACTGATATTTTCGGTCTCCGCGTTGGGCCTTGCGGGCAAAGTGCATCCGTTTCAGCATGGCCTCGGCCCGGTGCACCTCAAGCAAATCGATCACCTTGCGCGCCGTGTAGGATTTAAAATTCCGCCAGACAGTCGGCAAGTCTTCAGCCTGAGCAACGGCATGCAGATGATTCTCCAACACCACGAAACCGTAGAGCCGTAATCCCTGATGGCGTTGTAGATACCTCCACGAATCGAACAGAATCTGCACCGCCTCCTGGCGGGTAAACACCGGCAACCATTCCACCACCGTACAGGTCAGAAAGTGAGGCCGATCCGGTTCGGCGAAGTAATAACGGCTGCGTGCCATGATTGCATTCCCTTGCCCTTTTCCCGGCGCAGAGCGCCTGAAGATGTGTCACACCGCAGAGCGGTGTGACAAGTGGTTATTTGTTTTTCCTCACCGCCCCATCCCCTCGTTACACCGCTCCGCGGTGTAACGCATCCCGTGGCGCTCTGCGCCACAGCCTCACCAGGCAGTAAGCCCGGTAGGGTGGGCACGTTTTTTGTGCCCACGCGGAGCGGAGTATTCGTCTAGCACGTGGGCACAAAAAACGTGCCCACCCTACCGTCAAAAATTCCTGCAATAAACCAAATCCAGTTATCACCCTACCCCCGCCCCGTGCGCGGATCAAAGGCATCGCGTACCGCATCGGAAAACAGATTCGCCGCCAGCACCAACAAAAACATGAAACAAAAAGCCGCAATCAACGACCACCACACCACCGGCTCGCGGGCCATTTCCAACCTGGCACTGTTGATCATGTTGCCCCAGCTAATCATGGAAGGATCGACGCCGACGCCGACGTAGGAGAGCACCGCCTCGGCCAACACCAGGGCACTAAAATCGAGCACCACGGCAATGAGCACGATGTGCATGACGTTGGGCAGGATGTGGCGGGTGATGATTTTGAAATGACCGACGCCGAAAGCCTGGGCGGCCTGGATGTAGTCCATCTCGCGCAGCTTTAATGTCTCGCCGCGCAGCAGGCGGCAAAGGCCGGTCCAACTGGTAATACCAAGAATCATGCACAGGAACAGCAGACGCAGGTCGGCACGCTCCACCACCGTTTCGAACAGCTCCGGGTTGTTGGCGATGTAAACCTGCACGGAAAGAATCGCGGCGGCGATGAGCAGCACACCGGGGATGGAACTGAGGGTGGTGTAGATGTACTGGATCACGTCGTCCACCCAGCCGCGAAAATGCCCGGCCATGATGCCCAACAGCACGGCGAAAGGTAGCATGATCAGCGTGGTGAGGGTGCCGATGACCAGGCCGGTGCGGATGGACTTGAGACTGAGGTAGAGCACGTCGTTGCCCACCTTGTCAGTGCCCAACAGGTGGTAGGCGATGCCCAGCTTGAGGGCTAGAGCGATGAACAGGATCAGCGCCCCGACGGTGGCAAAAATACTGCGCCAGGGCAGATCGGCCTCGCCGCGCAGGATGGCCTGCAATTCATCGCGGAAACCGTGGCCATGCCGGCGCGCCAGCCAGGCCACCCAGGCCGCCACCAGCGCGGCCCAGGCCAGCAAGCCGAACAACAGGGCCATGAGGCTGCGCTGGGCGATGTCGGCGCCGCGCTGGCTGGCCGGATCATCGAGGTGGGCGCCGCCGTAATCGAGGCGCGGATAGATACGAGCGGTGCTACCGTCGTCGAGGGTGACGGTCTCCTTGCTGTACAGCTGTGCGGCCAGCGGCGCGGAGTAGCTCTTTTCCAACCGTGTACGCAGCGGCGTGGCGAGCAGATCGAGCAGGCTCAGCACCTCCACGGAATAGTGTATCTCGTTGTTTTCCGTACCGGCCTGCGCTGATAACTGCTCACGAAAGTGCACCGAGTCCAGCAGTCCCACCACCACATAGGCGCACAGCACCACCAACGAGGCCGCCGCCAGTGGCCGCCGGATCACCTGCCCCCACGGGGCGCGCAGGTGGGGCTTGCCGCGCATATAAATCACAAACGCAGTGAGTACAGCCACCAGCAGAAACACCAGCGCATCGGTCCACAGCACCACCACTTTTACCGGCGCCAACCACAGACCAAGACCGATGGCCGCCAGCAGGACAGTCAGTCGAATGGGTAGTCTCATGACAAGCGCACCCGTGGATCGACCAGCGTATAAGACAAATCCGTCAACAACAAACCGATGATGTACAGCACCGAACCCAGGAACACCATAGCGCGCACGATGCCAAAGTCCTGGGCACGGATAGCGTCGATGGTGTAGCTACCGAGACCGGGAATGCCGAAGAAGGATTCGGTGATCAGGCTGCCCATGAACAGCATGGGGATGGTCACCACCACGCCAGTGAGAATGGGAATCATGGCGTTTTTCAATACATGTTTGAACAGCACCACGCGCTCCGGCAACCCCTTGGCGCGGGCGGTGCGCACGTAATCCTTGTTCACCTCTTCGAGAAAAATGGTGCGGTACCAACGGCTGCCGGCGCCGATACCGCTGATGATGCCGATGACCACCGGCAGGATCAGGAATTTGAAGGCGCTGAGGCCACCGTCATAACCGGAAATAGGCACCAGATGCATGAGCTTGCTGATCAGATACTGGCCGCCGATAATGTAGAACAATGCCGAGATGGACATGAGGATCACGCACAGCACCACGCCGGCGTAATCCACATAGGTGGCGCGAAAGAAGGCCATCAGCAGGGCGAAGGTGATGGTCACCAGCAGGCCGATGACGAACACCGGGATGGCCAGCATCAGGCTGGGCCACATGCGCTGGCGGATGTCATAGCCGATGTCGCGGCCATCGTCGGCGGTGCCGAAGTCGAACACAAACAGGCTCACGGATTTATCGAAAAAAATGGTGTGGGTGAACTTGTCGCCACCCTCGGCGGCGGCGTTGTAGAGCAGCGGTTTGTCGTAGCCCTGATCCGCCTTCCAGCGTTCGATGGCCTCGGGGGTGACGTGTTTCATGCCCAGTTGCATACGCGCCATATCGTCGGGGCTGTTGACGACAAAAAACAGCCAGAAGGTCAGCAGGTTGACGCCGATCAGGATGGGGATGGCGTACAGGCTGCGGCGCACGATATAGGCCAGCATCAGTCGTTCTCCCGCTCGGGGACACGCGCAATACCTTGCGCATGCAATTTTCGACGGTACATAAGGGCGGCGGGCACGATGGTCAGCACCAGCAAGCCGGCAATCAGTACCAACGGCCAGACAATGGGCTGATTCCACTCGGCGCGCAAGTGGGTGCGCAACTCAGGGTCGATGCGCCGGTATTTCAGCGTGTTATTGGCCATGAAGTTGGGTTTCACATTGTAATACCAGGCGTGGTACAGGCTGTATTGTTTGGGATTCATGCCCCACACCCAGGGTGCATCACGACGCACCAGCTCCACCATCTGATCGATAATGGCGATGCGCTCAGGGCCGTTGGGGAGATTTTTCATGCGCTGAAACAGACGATCAAATTCCACGTTTGCATAGTTGGCGGAATTTGCGCCATTCTGCCCGACTTTGCCATTGGGGCCATAGAGCAGGAAAAGGAAATTTTCCGGGTCTGGATAGTCGGCGTTCCAACCCCACTGAAACAACTGCGCCGTACCCTTGCGCATCTTTTCCTGGAAGCGGTTGTAGTCGGTGGCGCGAATGACCAACTGGAGGTCGATCTTGGCGAACTGTTTTCGCAACCAGTCCATGCGCGCCTTGCTGTCCGGGCCACTGCCGGTCGTGTCGAGATGGATGATGAGCGGCTTGCCGGTCTTGGCGTCACGGCCGTTGGGATAGCCCGCCTCGGCCAGCAGGCGCTTGCCTTCACTAATAGGCTTGCGCCGGGGCTTGCCATCCACCCAGTCATAGACGTAGGGGTTGATGCCCGACTTCCCTTCCTTGTAGCCAATAATTCCCGGTGGCAGCGGCCCCTGCGCGGGAATGCCCCGGCCGTTCTGAAAAATACTGATGAATTCTTCGTAATCAATGGCAACGGAAATGGCCTGACGGAGTTTGCGCGCACGCTCACTGTCACCACCCACTATCGGGTCGCCCATATTAAAACCCATGTAAAACAATGTAGTAGCCACGCCAGTGGCCAGACGAATGCCCTTTTCCCGCATATCATCAGTGAGTGCCGCCTCACCCTGGCTGGACACCTGAATGGCCTGATCGAAGCTGTCGGAGGCGATACCGGAGGCATCGTAATAGCCTTGCAGGAATTTATTCCAAGAGGGAATACTTTCCTTTTCCAGACTGTAGACGACCTTGTCGATGAAAGGCAGGGGCTTACCGGCATCGATCAGCAGACCGGCTTCGCGGTCACCCGGCTCACCCTCGCCGGGATAGGTCTCGCCGTGGAAATTGGGGTTGCGCTCCATCACCATCTGCCGGTTGGGGTTATTGATGGTGAGCATGTAGGGGCCCGTGCCCACCGGATACCAGTCGAGGGTGATGTTCCTGACCTGTAGGCCGGGCTGGGCGTAGAAGGCGTCCACCTCCGGCGGCACGGGGGCGAAGAAGGGCATGGCCAGCCAGTAGATAAACTGCGGGTAGAGGCCGGTGACACGAATACGGTAAGTGTAGCGATCCACCAGCTCGACACCGGGCAGCTCGAAACGGGTGAGGTCGAGATAACCACCGTCCTGTGCATCAATGGCATCGCTGAGGATTTTTGCATAATCGCGCAGGCCGACGATGTATTCGGTCATCAAGCCATAAATAGGCGAATGCAACTTCGGATGGGCCAGACGCTTGATCTGGTAAACATAGTCCGCCGCCACCAGCTCACGGCTACCGGTCTCGCTGAAATCACCAAGGACATCGAT
>JALTPW010000721.1 GCA_026999335.1 Chromatiales bacterium | reverse complement strand
GAGAAGGCATTTCGAGTCAAAATGGAAATATCTGAAAATCGCCCCCGAAATCAGAAAAGAACTGGAACGCATGCCCGAATTACAAAAACCCTTCGATGTTATTAAATCAGTCAGGGGAATGGGATTGCTCTAGGTTTGCGAAGCATCCGCCGTTAAATGTGATTGAAGGGCATCCAAAAGCCTGGCTGCACCGGGCTCATCAAGCCCGTGAACAAACATCAGCGTCTTGATCAGCTCGTGCCAATACACCGGTGGCTGCCAGTCGGCCTCACGCTCCATTTCTTCCAGAGCATGGCTGGTCTGTTTCAAGCGCGAGAAGACGGCCTCGTTTTTCGTCCCGATAGCAGACGATGGATCGGTTTCATCCTGTAATACATAGCCCGCCGGCGGATCCCGCGTATATTCGGCGGCACCTGGCCGCCGCATCTCTGCTTGCCCCGTCAGGATCCAGTTGGCATCGAAGCCTCGCTGCACAAGTTCGGCAATCACCCTGCTGCCGGGCACATTCTTACCACTCTCATAGCGTTGCCATGATCGCTTTCCAAGCCCAAACAATGGATCCATTTCTTTCTGCGACACCCCGACAGCCTTCCTGATACTTCTCAGTCTATCGGATAGATCTGAATTCAATGCCACATCTGCATGCATGACCATGCCGCCTTTGTGATTATTATCAGTCATAATATCGCTCTTTATTCTCTTTATATTTCATACAATTACGCAGCCCACACCGAGAAAACCAAAAAACAGTGCTCCGCACCAAGTTCAGTCCTGTTTATAGTGTTGACAACGCACCGCATAGCATCTATCGTTGACTCTATGAGAGTATGTGTGCCGTCAAAAGGAGTTGACCTCACGGCAGGTAAGCCTGCCGTGACGGGTGCTGCCGGTGGTCGCAAGACCACCAAGGCAGCACGCCGCTTAGCCCTGGCGCACGGGCACATCGCCCGGCTGGCAAAACCTGCCCTCCATTGGCCCCACCTCCACGCCGGGCAAACGATGACCGACTGCATCGGCATAAAGCCTGAAGGTATCAGGCCACATCACGACACAAACGGGCCGCCAACCACCCGCCGCCGACGCACGTGCAATCGCTGCGCTTGCGGACCATACAGACTTAATCCCCGCCAGTGGTGGAACGCACCCCAAACAAATAGTCCATCCGGCACGCGGGAACAGATACCTAGGTTTGCGCAACATCCGCCTGTAAATGCGACTGGAGGGCATCCAAAAGCCGTGCCGCACCCGATTCGTCAAGCCCATGAACAAACATCAACGTCTTGATCAGCTCGTGCCAGTACACCGGTGGCTGCCAGCCGGCCTCACGCTCCATCTCTTCCAGGGCGTGACTGGTCTGTTTCAGCCGCGAGAAGACGGCCTCATTTTTCGCCCCGGTACCCGGCGAGGACTCGGTTTCACCCCGCAATACCTGGCCCAGCGGCGAATTCCGCGCATATTCGGCAACGTCTGGCCGTCGCATCTCTGCTTGCCCCGTCAGGATCCAGTTGGCATCGAAGCCTCGCCGCACAAGTTCGGCAATCACCCCGCTGCCGGGCACATTCTTACCACTTTCATAGCGTTGCCACGACCGCTTTCCGAGCCCAAACAATGGATCCATTTCTTTCTGCGACACCCCGACAGCCCGCCTGATGCTTCTCAGTCTGTCGGACAAGTCTGAATTCAGTGTTGCATTTGCAGCAATTGCCGTGCGCTCCCTGTCACTATTATCAGTCATGATGTCGCACTTTAATTATTTTCCTTATATTTCATGCCGTTAAATAAGCCATACCGGAAAATGAAGCCCCGCTCGCCACAGCAACCACCACACTGTTTGCAGTGTTGACAGCGCACCCTATAGCATCTATTCTTGACCGTATGAGTACGTATATACCGTCAAAAGGAGTTGACCTCACGGCAGCCAAGTCTGCCGTGACGGGTGTTGTCGGTGGTCGCAAGACCACCACGGCGATCCGCCGCTTACCCCTGGTGCGTGGATACGCTGCCCGGCAGACGAAACACATCCTCAGCGTAACACCTGAAGATATCTGGCCACACCGCGACACAAATGGATCACAAGCACTCGAAAAGTGTAGCACGACACCGAATAGAGACAATGCCTGCAATGAAAAACGGGGGACAGGTATGGACTGTGGCAGGGCAACCAGGGGACGCCGCCCATGAACACCAAGCGCCATCACGGCCACGCCACCCACCGCGACGCCATTTGGGTCGCCATCCGTGATCTGCGCGAATTCAGCGTCTCCGAGATCGAGGACAAAACCCGCATCAGTCACAGCAGCATCAAGACCTATATCCTGGGACTCACCAAGGCCGGCTACCTGAAGCGCACAGAACATCACCACCGCGCAAAGATCGACAATAGATTCGTCGCCAACCGCTGGCAGTTGATCAAGGACACCGGCGTGGACGCACCACGCGTTACACGCGATGGAAAACGCATCACTCAGGGTCTTGGTCGGGAAAACATGTGGCATGCCATGCGTATCCTGCGCGATTTTTCGGCCAAAGACCTCGCCGCCCAAGCCAGCAACGACGACATCCTCATCAAACACGCCGATGCCAGAACCTACATCAAATACCTGCACATGGCCGGTTATCTGATTATCGTCATGCCGGCCAAATCTGACGACAAATCCCAGACCCGCTACCGCATGCCCGCATCACGCTACACCGGCCCACGCCCGCCAATGATCCAGCGCACCAAACAAGTATTTGACCCCAACACGGGGAAAGTCGTCTGGCCAATACAGAAGGAAGAATGAGTAGTAACCTACCCTCGAAAGGGCGTGCAGATGGAAACGGGGCTGGCTTGAAGGGTGACTGACTGAAGCTTGAGGGAACTGCAGTACCGTTTCCCCGCACAGGCGGGAATCCAACATACACGGCGCTCAGACATTCTGGACGATTCGATATTGACCGGATATTTTACTGGACTCCGGCAAAGGCCGGCGGAGTCCAGTAAAATATCAAGACGCTGGATTCCGGCTAAAAACATGCCGGAATGACAGCAATCGCAACAAGCGGGGAGGGATAGAATCCTCAGAGATTTAACCTGAATCCGCACCATTGGAGCAGGCCGTCTGATCGAGTCTCCCGCGAGCCACA
>JALTPW010000720.1 GCA_026999335.1 Chromatiales bacterium | reverse complement strand
GTGGTAGTTTAGTTAATAAGCCCCTCTTTTCGATTCTGTAGGCTTTCTTCCAAAAGGCTGAATAACAAAACATCTCGCTCTAAACGACTTATCCTTCATGCGCCTCTCTTATCTGAACAGCCGGGCCTGCCCCCCGATCATATAGCTACTTCGCTTTTGTCAGCTTGACCTGTTCAGTGCTTTTGATACAGGCAATGAATACAACATGAAATAGCAGTATTGCAGCAACAAAAATCCTTAAAAAAATCGTTTCAATAAAAAATATAACAGAGCTCCCGCCCACTAAAATGATACTGAAAATAGCTACCAGCTTGGCTTTTTTGGGAATGCTGCGGGTTTCTTGCCAATTCTTGATGAGCGAACCGAATACGTGGATATTGAGAAGCCAGTCATGAAAGCGGGGAGATGAGCGGGCAAAACAGGCGGCGGCCAATAGCAGAAAGGGTGTTGTTGGCATAACAGGCAACACTAAACCCAGCCCACCCAGGGCAACAAACAGAAACCCCAACGAGATCAAGATAAATTTCGGCATCTAATTTCACCCAAAACACCTACCCTGCAATCCTTTAGACGGGTCATTTTAACCTGGAAATGAGCCTTGTAAGCAATCAGGAAGGTCTTCGCTATCATGGGGTATCTCTTTTTCCGCTCAACTTGACACAAGCTGTTCCTTTTCCGTCTTGCGCAGCTTCTTGATCGCCGCCTCGCGCCGGCAGGCAGCCGAGCGGGATTCGGCGGGTTCGCTGTAGACCAGGGTTACGGGCCGCCGTGCACGCGTGTAGCGTGCGCCCTGGGCACCGCCGTCGTTGTGCTCCTGAAGCCGCCGTTGCAGATCGGTGGCAACGCCGGTGTAAAGGCTGCCGTCGGCGCAGCGCAGTATGTAAACGAACCAGTTTGCGGGATTCATTGCACGCAGAATAGCACACTAAAAACGCGCAGAAGCAGCGCAAATCCACTACCATATCGTCCTCGCAGCAACGCCCACAGGGCAAAGGTAGTCGTGTGCAGAATTTCATCCCCGGTCAACGCTGGATCAGTGACACTGAGCTACAAATGGGCCTCGGCACAGTGCTCAGCACGGATCACCGCACCGTCACCATCTGCTTTGTCGCCAGCGGCGAGACGCGCGTCTATGCCAAGCAGACCGCGCCGTTGACACGCGTGCAGTTTTCCCCCGGCGACACCGTCATCAGCCACCAGGACTGGGGCATGACGGTAAAACATATCAGCGAAGACGATGGCCTGCTGACCTATCACGGCCACCGCGAGGACGGCAGCCCAGCCAGTCTGCCCGAGGGCGAGCTGAATCATTTCATCCAGCTCAGCCGACCCTCGGAGCGCCTGTTCGCCGGACAGGTCGATCACGACAAGTGGTTCGAGCTACGTTACCAAACCCTGCGCCACGCCCAGCAGCTGGCACAGTCGGCGCTATTCGGCCTTACCGGCAGCCGCACCAGTCTGATTCCACACCAACTCTACATTGCCCACGAGGTGGCCAACCGTTATGCGCCGCGCGTATTGCTGGCCGATGAGGTCGGCCTGGGAAAAACCATCGAAGCCGGCCTGATCTTGCATCACCAGCTGCTCACCGAGCGTGCGCAGCGGGTACTGATCGTGGTACCGGAGACATTGCTGCACCAGTGGCTGGTGGAGATGCTGCGCCGCTTCAACCGCCATTTCAGCATTTTCGACGAGGCACGCTGCGCGGCCATTGACGAGCAGGATGCACAGGACAATCCCTTCGTCAGCGAACAGCTGGTGCTGTGCAGCCTGGAATTTCTGTGCGCCCATCCACGCCGTGTCGAACAGGCACTGGGGGCCGACTGGGATCTGCTGGTGGTGGACGAAGCGCATCATCTGCAATGGTCGGCGGACTACGTGAGTGAAGAATACCGCATCATCGAACGCCTCGCCGGCGTCACGCCGGGGGTGCTGCTGCTCACCGCCACGCCGGAGCAGCTGGGCAAGGAGAGCCACTTTGCCCGCCTGCGCCTGCTCGACCCGGACCGCTTCCCCGACTTTGCGACCTTCGTCGCCGAAGAAAAACAGTACGCGCCCATTGCCCATGCCGTCGAAGCCCTGCTGGGCGAGGAGACACTGGATCCCGCGGCGTTGGAGACCCTGCGCCAGTCCGATGCCGAGACCGACACTCACCGCCTCATCGACAAGCTGCTGGCCGAGAACAGCCCGGCCGAAGAAAAGGCCAGCGCACGCACGGCGTTGATCAACAACCTGCTCGACCGTCATGGCACCGGACGGGTGCTGTTCCGCAACACCCGTGCGGCGGTGAAAGGTTTTCCGCAGCGTCAGGTCGAAGGCATTGCCCTGCCCCGTCCCGAGGCCTATGCGCACCTCACCGCCGACAGGCCAGAGGCACGGCTCTGCCCGGAGCGTCTCTACATGGCACAGGCCACCGATGATCAGCCACACTGGACACGCATCGACCCACGCGTGGACTGGTTGAATACACGACTCAGTGAGCTGAAGCCGCACAAGGTACTGGTGATCGCCGCCAGCGCACATACCGCGCTGGAGCTGGCGCAGGCACTGAAGACCCGTAGCGGCATCCACGCCGCGATATTTCACGAGGGCCTGAGCATCATCGAGCGCGACCGTGCCGCCGCCTGGTTTGCTGACAGCGAGGCAGGCTGTCAGGTGATGATCTGTTCCGAAATCGGTAGCGAAGGCCGCAACTTTCAGTTTGCCCATCATCTGGTACTGTTCGACCTGCCGCTCAACCCGGATCTACTGGAACAGCGTATCGGCCGCCTCGACCGCATCGGCCAGCGCGAGACCATTCGTATCCATGTGCCGTTTTTGCAGTACAAAGGCCAAAATGCCACGCAGAGCAGTGCACAGGAAGTCATCTTCCACTGGTACCAAAACGGCCTTAACGCTTTCGAGCATACCTGTCCCGCCGGGCACAGCGTGTTCGTGCAGGTGAAGGAGAATCTACTGCGATGTCTGCAACATGCAGTGCCATCGGATATCGAGCGCCTCATCGACGACAGCCGTAAACTACACGCGCGGTTCACCGCCGCGTTGCAAAACGGCCGCGACCGGCTGCTGGAATACAACTCCTGCCGCCCCGCAATTGCTAACCATCTCAAGCAGCAGGCACAGGCGGCGGATCGCCATTCC
>JALTPW010000719.1 GCA_026999335.1 Chromatiales bacterium | reverse complement strand
CGACAGCCATAATTTAGCTAGTGCATACTCGAAAGAAAAGATGGCAGGCTGAGTATAATTAGTCTGTTCGATAAGCGTCCCATCATCTTCAAACATCACCTGAAGAAGACCGACCTCGGTGCAATCTCTTAGTATCTCCTCACACTCGTCCAAGGCATCGCGAAACACACGAAACTCTTCGTACAACTCACGCCCCATTCCGACGTACTGAGAACCCTGACCAGTAAACATAAAGGCAATATTTTGCCTCTTGGAGTAGTCATCACGTATCCATGAAGAGACTTGGTCACCATGACCTGTGGTGTAAATGTTTTTAAGCAACTGACTCATCTCTGACTTGCTCTGCGCGCGGCACAACAACCGTTCATGCATCCCATTGTTTCGCCCACTGATAACGCTGTAGCAAACCTCTTCCAGGCTGTGACCGGTTTTATCGAGGTACTCAGCATACTTCTTAGCTAATAGCTTTAAAGAGGTGGTACTTTGCGCGGACAATGGCAGGAGGTGATTGCACATCTTATCGCGGTTATTTGTTACTCCTTCATTTTGGGACAGGGGAGACAGGTATTGCCGCAACACCATATGCGCATTAACACCACCGTAGGAAAAAGCACTGACTCCGGCGATTCTCAGTCCATTTTTAGAAACATTCCAAGCCTGCGATTTATTTGTGATAGATAGATAGGTTTCGGCAATATTGATCCGTAGATTTAGTTCATTAAAGTTGATCTGAGCAGGAATTTTTTCATATTCAAGCATCAGAACAAGCTTGATCAAACCAGCAATACCAGCGGCCGCCTCAAGATGGCCAAAATTGGATTTGACCGCACCGAGAGTCAATTTGTTATCGACAGTCCTCCCGGTGTCAAACACTTCTTTGATGGCTCCCACTTCGATTGGGTCACCCAGTGGTGTTCCAGTGCCGTGACACTCGATATAGGAAACCTGATCCAGTCTAACCCCTGCATTGAGATATGCCTGTTTTAACAGCGCCTGCTGAGACAAACCGTTGGGTGCGGTAATGCCGTTACTGCGTCCATCCTGATTGACGGAAGACCCTTTGATGATGGCCAAGATACTATCACCATCGGCCGTAGCATCACTCAATCGTTTTAGAACGACCATACCGCAACCTTCACTTCTGACGTAGCCATCGGCAGTCTGATCAAACGTCTTACAACGGCCAGAGGGAGATAGCGCCCGACTATTAGACAATGAGATAGAGGCATCTGGAAGCAGTATGAGATTGACCCCACCCGCCAAAGCAATATTACACTCACCATTACGAATGGCCTGACATGCATAATGAACCGACACTAACGAAGAGGAACATAAGGTATCGACAACAAGGCTGGGGCCGTGCCAGTCAAAGACATAAGAGATTCTGTTGGGAAGCATCCCCAAATCACTGCCGGTAATGGCATTAGCACTGGGCCCATATAAGGCATTGGCCTGTAGTTCCCAGTATTCGGCCTTACATGCACCGACAAATACCCCAGTATCACTTCCGGCAAGACTATCCATTGAGATACCTGCATATTCAACGGCCTCCCATACAACCTCCAGTAGAAGTCGTTGTTGCGGGTCGAGCGTTTCCGCTTCAGCAGGAGTAATGCCGAAGAACTCCGAGTCAAACAAATCTATATTCTTCAGGTACCCTCCCCACCGACTAACTATTTTACCTTTCGCCGCAGGATTGTCATCGTAATAACGCTCGATATCCCATCGATTAGGAGGCACCTCAGTAATGGAATCAATACCGTTATCCAGCAAATCCCAAAACTCTTCAGGGGAACTTGCACCGGGGAATCTACACCCCAATCCGATAATGGCTATATCGTTAATAGAACCTGATTCAAATTCCTTAATAGTCATCTTATACTTGCCTTTAACACAAGTTTGCTGGACTTACTTGAAGTCTCAAGATATGCAACCAATTCTTTAATCGTCGGATAATTCCAAAGCAGAGTTGGCTCCAGTTCACAATCAAGATAATCCTCGATATCACCAACCAAAGTGACAGCACCCACGGAATCAACCCCCAAATCTGAGAATGCACAATCATCATCTATAAGATTCTCCGAAACATTTAAGTATTTGACAAGCCAATTGACCACCCACTCTTGAAGAACACGACTAGAACTCATTGCATCCCCCGACATATAAATACATAATTTTTTCTGCCATAGACTTCAGATTTCACTAAAAATTTCTGGATTTAGTTCGCCGCTATTTTTTGTCATAGGAATAGGAATTGGCGCCACCAACACCGGACATTCCTTTTGCCATTTTAAACAATCTATTAAGATATTTTTTTCGACAAGCATGCCGTTGAATCTTGCCACTTGATGTCTTCAATATCTCGCCAGGATTAACAATCAAAACACTGTAGGCGTGCAGCCCATGAACAGAAAACACCGCTCGGTTGATTGCATCACGCAAATCATCTATATCGACTTTGTTGCGCTGGGTACGCTCTACTTCCTGTACAACCACTAAATTTTCTTCGCCATTAATTAGCACGCTGAAGGCTGCGCCGAAACCGCCAATACGCAACGCTGGGTGAGACTCCTCGACAGTTTTTTCTATATCCTGCGGATAATGATTTTCACCGCGGATGATGATCATATCTTTTAAACGACCGGTAATATAAATCTGGCCATTCCTGATAAACCCAAGATCTCCAGTCCGTAAAAAAAATTTTCCTGGATATTCAGAAAGATAATTTTTGAAAGCATCAACAGTCTCTTTCTCGCGCCCCCAATACCCTAAACACACAGAGTCACCGGACACCCATATCTCTCCAATTTCGTTCGATAAGCATCTTTTGAGCGAGTCAAGATTAACTATTTCGATAAGTAAATCAGAATATATTTTTCCACACGCAACAATGGGAACAGCATTAGGATTCTCGACATCCAATAATACCTCCACTTGGTAGCGTTTAAGTACCTCTTTGTCTATATAAGTAATTTCAGGCTGCGCCGCCTCTATATCACCAGCAGTAACATATAGTGTGGTTTCAGCCATTCCGTAGCCGGGGAAAAAGCTGCCGGGGGAGAAACCGTATGGCGCATAGGCTGCCATGAAAGAATCCAATGTCGCCTTGGAAACTGGCTCTGCACCATTTACCGCTACCTGCCATCCACTTAGATCCAAACCCTCGCGATCTTTATCAAGAATCCGTTTGACACACAAATCGTAGGCAAAGTTTGGCCCACCAGTCATTACCGCTTTGTAATCAGAAATTGCTCTAAGCCAACGGATCGGTTTCTGAATGAAACGCTCGGACGGCATGAACACCGCAGTAGCACCGAGATACAGAGGCAATAATATCCCCTGCACCAACCCCATATCGTGAAACAGTGGCAACCACGACACATGATGGCCACCTCTACCTACGCTAACACCTTTCGAGTAAAGATCGCAATTAATGAGAATATTTTCATGAGTCACCATGACCCCTTTTGGCGCACCGGTTGAACCCGATGTATATTGGAGATAGGCTACATCACTAGACAAAATTACATCATTGCGCCAAGCAGGATAAGTGCCATCAATTTCATCCGATGCAACATACATTTCTGCACACACCTGCTCGATAATTTTCTCGTATAATGAACTGTGTGTAAGAACTGCTTTTACATCAGCATCAACAATAATATTGCTCAACCTCGATGCATGATGATTATTCTTGGGTGGATAAGCCGGAACTGCGATCACACCACCATACAGACAACCCAGAAATGCAACAATGTACTCATTGGATGATGGATACAACAGCAAAACCCTCTCGCCCACCAACCCCCTTTCACGCAAATACCCAGCAATTTTTTGTGCTCTTCTGTCCAGCTCAAAATAGGTAAGAGTGTCTGGCACACCTTCCCCTTTGGGCAGACAGGCTAGCGAATACCTATCCCCAACACGGCTACTCATATCATGCATAAGCTGTACAAACGTCATCCATTTAAGCGACATTTTTTCACTCACCCCGACCTATGATATAAATTTATAATTACCCTTAAAGTTGTTAATCTTTTGAAAAAAAAGGGAGCGAAGATAAAACTTATAGTCAAGACAGAATTCATCTGAATTTAAGCTGTGCATTCTGCCTCACCCACCGCTGCCTCAATTTTTCGTTTATCCTTGGTTCAACATCTTCCTCGATAAATTTGTCGACAATTAATGCGCCACCACTCCGTCCAAGCCTGTCGACTTGCTCAGGTGTCAGGCTGGAGAGTAACTGATAGGGTCGTTATTCATCGTAGAATGCAAAGTATTCAGTCAGCCTCAATGTCAATTCCGCCATGCGGTATACCCCTTGAGATAGATATCCTCATACTTGAGGCTATACCATAATCGTTCCACAAAGATGTTGTTCAGCGCGCGGCCTCGGCCATCCATGCTAATGCGAATTTTTTCGCGCTCAAGCACGTCGGTGAAGACCGCGCCGGTAGACTATTAGCCCTGATCGCTGCTGAATATCTAAAGCTTGCCATGGCATCGCAGAGTCTCTTTAAGACAGTCGACAAGAAAGCCCGCATCCATCGTATTACTCAACCGGCAGTTCAGTACTTTGCAGCTGCACCAATCGATTATCGCGACCAGGTGGACAAAGCCCTATTCCAAGCGGATATACGTGATATCAGTACTCCACACCTGATTAGGACGTGTAACGGCGCGACACTTCATAACAGACAGGGGAAATCTTGCACCCCGGATGAGGCCAACGGGTATGAGAACCTGGCGTCATCCCGGCTAGGTTCCATCAGCCGCCGTCCCGTTTACGGTTGACCGCATGCTCCTTTCGCTTCAGGAATAATAACCATCCGTCAGCTGTCGTAGACGGGGTGACGAGTATATTCCTCGTCGATCAGGCGACACAGCAACAAATTTTCCGGATCCATCTCAATAGGTCTTGGAAGACAGCTTTATCCGAAATCTGGGATCCACCTGAATAGCTAGTGATCCATGCGGAAAGTCATGTCACTGTTCGCTTCGTGAGAAGGCGCATTTCTGCGTTGGCAAAACTCGAAATGGAACCCCCATTCTAGCGTTTTGCCTCCTTGATCTGCACCTTCTCACTGTGCGCCTTAGTCACAGAACTTTCCGCATGGATCACTAGCAGCTTATCCACACAAAAACAGCGGGATATAAAACACGACTTGGCTGTAGCTGAAAAAATTATTAACTTTTAGCTAGTATTTTTCATGGCAATTCACGCATATAAATTGTTTATGTGCGACAAATATCGGAATGTACTCACTAGTGAGCTTCTTGCAAAACACCCAAAACAGAGAATTTCTTGGTTTGCAAGGGCCAAAAAAAGAAGTGCCTGATTCATTTTGGTAACATATTAAAAAATCGGTATTAATGGTTACACCTTGTTGGATCTTCTACCAATAAACAAAGTAGTTTCAGTCTTTAACGGTATCCTTCAAGAGTGCCTAGGTGGTAAGCTTGCTGCTTAAACCAATAGAATCATCAGTATAGGCCAAGACCCCATGAATCAGGCACGAGAAATATTATCCCACACATGGCAATATGTAAAAGGCTTCCTAATTTTCCCATGATACAGGGTAGATTCGGTGAATTGACAACCAAGCAGAAGCAGTTCATTAACGTACTGGAAGTTGCCCGATTAGAGGAATACCTTCCCAGCACAGGCAAATATCCTGGACGCCCCCTTGAAGACCAGGCTGCCATTGCACATGCCTTTGTTAGCAAAATGCTCTATAACATGTCGACGACACGTCTGCTGCTGGATCAACTGGAAAGCGGCCCAACAATCCGCCGTCTTTAGCGGGTAAGAGCGTAGAGAGGAAGTACCCAGCGAATCCACCTTCTCCCGATCCTTTGATGAGTTTGCCAAAAGTCGCTTACCCGAGCGGGTACATCAGGCACTCATTGAGCAGAATTTGAGTGAGCAGATCGTGGGGCATATTTCTTGAGATTCCACGGCAATAAACGCTCGAAAAAGACCCGAAAATAAGTGACGGCAAAGGACAAGAAACTCAAGAAACGAGGTCGCTGAGAAAAAGAAAGGACGCCCTAAAGAGCCTACACGACTCGAGCACCAAGCCGCAGGCCAACCTCTTCCAGAGATGCTTGCTGAGCTAGCCACACCATATAATGTCGATACTAAACGAAACAGCAAGGGCCATACGACGAGCTGGATTGATTACAAACTCCCTATTGATGTAGCCGATAGTGGAATCCCTATCAGCTGCCTCCTCATATCGACCCCTCTGCATAATGGTCGAGCGGTTATTCCTCCGGCAGAGATCAGCCAGGGTAGAGTAACCAATCTTTATGACATGATGGACTCTGTCTATGATGTGCCACAGATTAAAGCATACAACCATGCATTAGGGCATGCCCCAAATGGCACTTAGTTAAGAGGAAATAACGTTATATTTCAGTTAGTTAGAATGGCGCCTGATTAGGTAAGTTCAGTGCGCTTTTATCGCTTTTTCATTCATATGCATATATTCCATAGGCAGACTGATAGTAAGTTAGCTAAAAGTCCTCTGGTAACCATTTGATTACATAGGCTTATTCCTTAACTTAGTGCCATTCGGGCATGCCCCCATTATTGACCCGAATCTTCTCAGCAAAGCCAAAAAGAAAGCACTGGAAATAGAAACAAAACGATGCAACTTCCGTAGGCAAAACTCGAGAATAATACTCATTCATATCTTCTGGATGCGAGTTTGACGTTTAACCACTTACCAGCGAGAATTTATCAAGAGACTCTTTCTAAGACAGTGACTTTAATTTTCATGTTTTAACTCATGCGCGTTTATGACTGTGCGAGGTTGATGACTTTAGTCATCAACCTCGAATACACCAATAGGGTGTAGCTACGACATGATCCTGAATTCGAGCTTTAAATTTCGCTAAAAAGCCTAAACACACTATAAATAACGTCTTTTAATGATAAAATAGCGTTCACAGTAAAGTCACCCATAGAGTGAGTCATGAGACGCTTCATTATCGAACAGTCCGATACCAATATTACTCCCCATTCTGGCTTGGCGCTAGTCGGCGCCGCGATCAATCAACAGACTCAACTTGTGCAGCAACTTGATGGCGCCATTCCCCTGCGTCACGGAATACCTCATTCGGATCTGATAAAAAGTTACCTCGGCTTACTCAGCATGGGTAAAAATGACTTTGAAGCGATCCAGGCGATGGTTGATGACGATTTTTTCAAGGGCGCACTGGATATTGAACGCGTCCCTTGCGCTGATCGTTTGAGACAACGAATGGATGAGAGAGCCAAATCTTACCTCCCGGCAATAGTACAAGCATCCATTGATTTTCTGATTTCCACGCAAGCTGCCATTACACCCTTAGCCATGGGGCATGTGCCGCTTGATGCCGACGTGACGCCTTTTGATAATTCCGGCAGTCAGAAGGAAGGTGTTTCCTTTACCTATAAGAAGCACGATGGATTTGCCCCTATGGCAGTTTACCTTGGGCAAGAAGGTTACTGCATCGAGTTTGAATTTCGTGAAGGGAAACAACATTGTCAAAAAGGTACACCCGCGTTATTGAAACGCTCTCTGGAGCGGGCATCCGAGCTGACGAACCTGCCCATCTTGCTTCGATTGGATGGCGGGAATGATGCCATCGCCAACGTTGAAGTGGTGCTGGATCATAATGAAAAGCATGAGCAGGTCGGCGTTGACTTTATCATTAAATGGAACCCTCGAAAAAAGGAACCTGAATATTGGTTGGATCTAGCGGAAAAGCAGGCGAGATGGGACGAACCCAGGCCCGGAAAGCGTGTGGGTCTGTTTGATGTCACGGTAAAGCGAAACTGGAACGGTCACGAATACACCCTGCGCCGGGTCATGCGAGTGGTTGAGCGAACGATAGATAAACATGGACAGCACCTGGCTATTGCCGATATCGAAGTCGAAGGCTGGTGGACAAGCCTATGGAATGGAAATCAAGAAATTATTGATCTTTATGCCGATCATGGTACGTCGGAGCAGTTTCACAGTGAGTTTAAAACGGATATGGATATCGAGCGTTTGCCATCCGGAAAGTTTGCGACGAATGCGCTTGTGCTGGCATGTTCCGTGCTTGTCTACAATATATTGCGCTGGATTGGGCAGAATGGATTGATTGGTTCGGACACGCCATTACGGCATAAAGCGAAACGTCGTCGTATCAAAACGGTGATGCAGGAGCTGATCTACTTAGCCTCTAAATTCACAGAAACAGGGCGGCGCTTAAAAATGATATTGGGTAAATGCTGTCGTGTTCGGGATATTTTTGAACGGCTATATGATCGTTTAGCCTACGGGTAATACCGCAAACAGCTTCAAAATAATTTTGCTGTAAGGGGTGAACATTTTCCGACCCCGGGCATCGACGTGTGCCGCTTCCGGATTCTGCTCAAAATTTTGTCAACTTATTGCCTGAGCTAGTCCTAAAAACTTTATTTTATCTCTCTTCTTTACGAAGCTTTATAAAAATAAACACGCAAATTAATTATGGATATTATCTTTGATTGGAAAGCTCGGATCCAGGTCATTAGTCATGGATAAGGCGGCAATTCAAGTAGCGGTAGAAGAGGAAAAGATTCCTAAATTAGATGAGTTCTATAAAAAACATGACTTTATTACCACTGGCACAATACGAAAGAATTCATTTGGAAGAGGTTATGTTGATTATTTTTGGTCGGTAAAGAGGATGGAGTTAATCGATCTCCCAAATGGAACTATTGTTAAACCAGTTAATTTGGAATAACAAGCCCCAGCATATAGCTAGGGCTTGTGAAAAGTTAAGATGGTTTATCTGGTGCTAAAGTGATGACTATATGATCGGTTCCCGGTAATACTTGAAGTTGTTTACCGATCTCAAAGCCAATTTGGTTAAGCCAATAGCCT
>JALTPW010000718.1 GCA_026999335.1 Chromatiales bacterium | reverse complement strand
GGTGGGGTCGGCACTGCGGCTGGCCCGGGTCGAGTGGTTGAGGGCGTCGGGGCAATTTGGTGATGCCAGACAAACCCCGAACTCACCCTGAAACGGCTAACAGTAGGAGCGGGCCATGCCCGCGATATTTTTCAGCACCGCGTTTATCGCGGGCATGGCCCGCTCCTACGATTTTTTACTGATTAGTGGTGAAAACTCACATCTTCGCCATTGAACAATTCGCCGTCGCGCCCAATAGCGCAGCGCCGGCAAACGGAGAACAGCATGAAACAACACATCATTTATCCCGCCCTGCTTGCCCTGATCCTGGCTGCCCCCATCGGGGCCAGCGAAGAGCACGACCATGGGCACGACGAAAAACCTGCCCATAAGGAAAACCACACCGATAACCATGCAGCAGACCCTGATGGGCACCATGGCGAACACGAGCACGACAGCCACGACGCTGAACACGACGGGCATGAGGAAGAAAGCCACGGAGACGAGCACGGTCACGGACATGGCGAACACGAGGCTCACGAAAACGAACAGGGTGATGAACACGGTGGACACGAAAAAAGTCATGGCGACGAACACGGGCATGGCGGACACGAAGAAAGCGGTGTCGAACTCACCCGGGAGCAAATGGCCACCGCCGGCATCATTGTCACTCCTCTACGCCAGCAGACCTTGCACGCAGTGATCAGCGCCCCCGGCGAGGTGATGTTCGACGCCTACCGTGCCAGCAAGATCACACCGCGCATTAGCGCACAAATCGTCACTCGCCACGCCCGTCTCAGCGATCATGTCGAGCGCGGACAGTTGCTCGTCACGCTCTCCAGCGTGGCCATGGCCGAGGCACAGGGTGAACTGCTGATCAGCAACCGTGAATGGCAACGGGTGAAAAAGCTCGGCCGCAAAGTCGTTTCGGCAAAACGTTATGCCGAAGCGCAGATCAACCGCCAGCAGGCCGAGGCCCGTGTGCTCGCCTATGGCATGAGCAAACCACAAGTCGCGATCCTGCTGAGTACCGATGATCCCGCGCAGGCCATCGGTCGCTTCGATCTCTATGCCTTGCAGGGCGGCACCGTGACCAGCGACGATTTCATCCTTGGCGAACTGATCGAGCCAGGGCGCGTGCTGTTCAATATCACTGATGAATCCGCCCTCTGGGTGGAAGCCCGCCTGACGCCGGAGGATGCCCATCGCATCGACAAAAACACCGGCGCCACCGTGCGCATCGGCAACACCAGCCTGCGCGGCAAGGTGGTGCAGACCCATCACGCCATCGACGAAATAACACGCACCCAGGCCGTGCGCATCGCCATCAAGAACCCCGGTGATCGTTTGCATCCCGGTATGTTCGTCGACGTGAGCATCGATGCGGAAAGCCAGGGCGAGGCATTGGCCCTGCCGCTGGACGCGGTGGTGCGCAGCGCCGATGGTGATTGGCAGGTTTTTGTCGAGAAAAAAACTGGTCACTTTGAAGCAAAAGAAGTCACCGTACTGCGCAGCACTGGCGAACAGTTGGTCATCGACGGCATCGCCCCTGGCACCCGGGTGGTGACCGCAGGCACTTTCTTCGTGCAATCCGAACTCGCCAAGGGCGGCTTCGAAATACATAACCACTAATAGAGGACGCTGATATGCTGAACAAAATCATCGACCTCGGTGTCGAGAATCGCCTGCTGGTGGTATTGGCCCTGCTGGCCAGTATCGTCGCTGGCACGCTGATTCTGCCCAAGCTCAACCTGGATGCCTTCCCCGACGTCACCAACGTGCAGGTACAGATCAATACCGAGGCACGCGGTCTGGCCGCGAAAGAGGTCGAGCAGCTCATCACCTTCCCCATCGAAGCAGTCATGTACGCCCTGCCGGACGTGGAAGAGGTACGCTCCATTTCCAAGACCGGCCTGTCCGTGATCACCGTGGTTTTCAAGGAAGGCACGGACATCTACTTCGCCCGTCAGCTAGTGTTCGAGCGCCTGCAAGCCGCACGGGAGCAGATCCCCGACGGCATCGGCACGCCCGAAATGGGGCCCAACACATCGGGTTTAGGTCAGGTGTATCAATACATTCTGCGCGCCGAAGATACACAGAAATACGATGCCATCGCCTTGCGCAGCCTTAACGACTGGGTAGTGAAACTACTGTTGATGCCGGTGGGCGGCGTCACCGACGTGCTCTCCTTTGGTGGTGAAGTACGCCAATATCAAGTACAGCTCGATCCGCAGAAACTGCTGGCCCTCGGCCTGCACGGCGACGACGTAGCCAATGCCATCGGCGACAACAACCGCAACGCTGGTGGCTGGTACCTGGATCGCGGCGCCGAGCAGTTGGTGATTCGCGGCGTGGGCTGGGTGCGCAGTGGCAAGGACGGCCTGCGCGATATCGGCAACGTACCCTTGAAAGATGCGGCCGGCATACCGGTGCGCGTGCGTGACGTGGCCCGCGTTACCTTCGGCCCGGAGATCCGTCAGGGCGCGGTGACCATGAGCCGCCGCGATGCCGATGGCAATCCCGAGCAGTTGGGCGAGGTGGTAGCCGGCATTGTGCTCAAGCGCATGGGCGCCAACACCAAGGCCACCATCGACGGCATCAAGGCGCGCCTGCCGGCGATTCAGACCGCCCTGCCCGAGGGGGTGACTCTGGAACCCTTCTACGATCAGGCCGAGCTGGTGAGTCAGGCAGTCAGCACGGTCAGCACCGCGCTGCTACAGGCCTTCGTGCTCATCGTGGTGGTGCTGATGTTGTTCATGGTCAACCTGCGCGCCACCTTCCTGGTGCTGATCTCCATTCCCATCTCCATCGGTCTGGCGCTGATGGCCATGGCTCACTGGGGTATTTCGGCCAATCTCATGTCATTGGGTGGCCTGGCCATCGCCATCGGCATGATGGTCGATGGCTCGGTGGTGATCATGGAGCGGATCTTCAGCCACCTCTCCCATCCCGACGCCGAGCACGAAGAGGAGGCCCGCCGGCGCCTGGCGCCCGGTGATCCCGATCCCCGCTGGAGCACCGAGGATCACCACGGCATCCCCCTGCGTATCAAGGAAGCGGCCCGCGAAGTGGGCCGGCCGGTATTTTTCGCGGTAATGATCATCATCATCGTCTTCGCCCCGCTATTCACCCTGCAGGGCGTGGAAGGCAAGCTGTTCCAGCCCATGGCCATCTCCATCGTGCTGGCCATGCTGGCCTCGCTGCTGGTGGCGCTGCTGGTGGTGCCGGCGTTGGCGACCTACCTGTTCAGGCGTGGCGTGAGGGAAAAGGAAAGCCCCATTATGCGGCCGCTGTCGGCGCTGTATCGCTGGTCACTCAAGGCGGCCATGAAACGGCGCTGGCTGGTGGTCGGCTCGGCACTGCTCCTGTTCGGCGGCGCCCTGGCCCTGGTGCCACTGCTGGGTACCGAATTCGTGCCGGAACTGGAAGAAGGCACGATGAATATCCGCATCACCCTGGCGCCCTCCTCCAGCCTGCAAACCTCGCTGGAGGTGGCGCAAAAGCTGGAACGGCAACTGATGACTTTTCCCGAGGTGCTGTATGTCTCCAGCCGCGTCGGCCGCTCCGAGATCGGTGGTGATCCTGAGCCAGTGTCCAACGTGGAGATCTTCGTCGGCCTGAAGCAAGTGCATGAGTGGACCACGGCGCCGAACCGTCAGGCATTACAGTTGTTGATGGAAGAGAAGATGTCGCTACACCCCGGCCTACTGTTCTCCTTCTCCCAACCCATCGCCACGCGTGTCGACGAACTGCTGTCGGGCGTCAAGGCACAGTTGGCCATCAAGCTGTTCGGCGCCGATCTCGACATGTTGGCGAAAAAAGGCCGCGAAATCGAAGCCCTGGTGAAAAAGGTCGACGGCACACGCGGTGTGGCCATGGAGCAGATCGTCGGCGAGGCCCAACTGGTGGTACGCCCGGATCGCGACGCCCTGGCCCGCTACGGCATCCCCGTGGCGCAGGTCATGGATCTGGTGGCCGATGGCATCGGCGGTGTCGGGGCCGGGCAGGTCATCAACGGCAACGAGCGTTACGATATCTATGTGCGTCTGGCCAAGCCCTACCGTGACGACGTCGAGGCCATCCGCAGCCTGATCCTGCAGGCCCCCAACGGCGCCTGGGTAAAACTGGGCGATGTGGCCGGTGTCGCCATCGAATCCGGCCCACCACAAATCCGCCGCGACGACGTGCAGCGGCGGGTGGTGATTCAAGCCAATGTCGAAGGCCGTGACATGGGGGGGCTGGTCGCCGAACTGCAACAGCGCATCGACCGTGATATCGACATGCCGCCCGGCTACACCGTCGTCTTCGGCGGTCAGTTCGAAAACCAGCAGCGTGCCCAGGCGCGGCTGATGATCGTGGTGCCGTTATCGTTGGGACTGATCTTCCTGCTGCTCTACTTCGCCTTCAATTCCGTCGGTCAGGCGGCACTGATCATGATCAATGTACCGCTGGCGCTGATCGGCGGTATTGTCGCGTTGTACATTTCCGGCCAATACCTGTCGGTGCCGGGCTCCATCGGCTTTATCGCCCTGTTCGGTGTCGCCGTGCTCAACGGCGTGGTAATGGTCAATGCCATCAATATCCGCCACGAAGGCGGCATGCCGCTGGCGGAAGCGGTATTTAAAGGTGCCTACTCGCGCCTGCGACCGGTGCTGATGACCGCCGTAACCACCGCGCTGGGCCTGATCCCCATGCTGCTCGCCAGCGGCATCGGCTCCGAGGTACAGCGACCACTGGCTACCGTGGTGGTCGGCGGCCTGGCCTCATCGACCCTGCTGACGTTGTTCGTACTGCCGGTGTTGTATGGGGTGTTTTCGCGGGGGAAGATAGAGTAAATCATCGCGGGCATGGCCTGCTCCTACGGGAGGTTTAAAGTACCTCAATAGTGTAGGAGCGGGCCATGCCCGCGATCAATACCCAATGGAAATGAAAAATGCACAACAGACCGCACGGACGCGATTTGCGCAAGGGTCGTTTCTCTCAGCCCAAGCAGATTTATCTGCTCACGATGGTGGTGCGGAACAGGCAACCCGTGCTGGCCAATCTGGCGGCGGGTCGCAGCCTCGTGTGGGCGCTGAAGAACGTACAGGGTAAGACGACAACCCTGTCCTATGTCATTATGCCAGACCATTTTCACTGGCTAATGCAGCTTGGCGAAGGGGGCAGCCTTTCCGGCGTGGTGCGCGATTTCAAGTCTGCGAGTTCGCGGCTTGTCAATCGTGGCCGCAGTGAGACCGGCAGCCTTTGGCAGAAAGGGTATCACGACCACGCCTTGCGATCAGATGAGGATATGCAGGCAGTTGCCCGTTACATCATCGCCAACCCATTGCGTGCAGGGTTGGTGAAACAGATTGGAGACTATCCCTGGTGGGATGCTGTGTGGCTGTAGGAATCAGGCTATCGCGGGCATGGCCCGCTCCTACCATAAAGGGTATTTTAAACCTCTCGTAGGAGCGGGCCATGCCCGCGATAAATTGTCCGATATGACCAACAAAAACCCCAACACCCTCACCGGCCGCATCAACGGCATGGACTACCCCGACTACTCGCGCCTGCGGCCGGTACTGATGACCGCCGTGGTGGTTAGCGGCCTGACCCCATCGGCCCTGCTGACATTGTTCATGCTGCCGGTGTTGTACAGGGTGCTTTCACGAGGGAAGATGGAGCATTGAGGTAAATCATCGCGGGCATGGCCCGCCCCTACCTATAAGGGTATTTTAGGCCTCTCGTAGGAGCGGGCCATGCCCGCGATAAATTATCTAATATGACCAACAAAAACCCCAACACCCTCACCGGCCGCATCGACGGCATGGACTGCCCCGACTGCGCCGCCAAGGTGGAAAAAGTGGCAGGCCGGCTCAATGGTGTGGAAAATCTGCGCGTGGACTTCACCACCGGCAAACTCTCGGCCAAGGTGGCCTCGCCCGCGGCGGCGGACAGGCTACGTGACACGGTAGAATCACTGGGCTACACCCTGCACGATGCCTCACAGCCGGTCACCAGCGTACTGCAGGTGGAGAATCTGGATTGCCCGGAAGAGGTGTCCCTGATCGAAAAAATGCTCGGCCATCTGCCGGGGCTGGTGAGTCTCGATGCCAATCCCGTCACCCGACGGCTGACTGTGGTGCACGACCCCGAGCAACTACCCCGGGGACAGATCATCGCCACCCTGGCCGAGGCGAAACTCACCGCCGTGCCCCTGGGTGAAACACGCACAAGACAAGGGTTTTGGGCGGAAAACGGCGCACTCGTCGCCATGCTGTCCGCCGCCGTACTGGTCACCGCAGGCTTGATCCTGCACCACCTCTCCGGCATGGGCGCGCCGTGGGCGAAGCTGGCCTTCGGCAGCGCCATCCTCGCCGGCGGCTGGCCCATCGCCCGCAAGGCCTGGGCAGCGGCGCGTCACGGCGCCATCGACATGAACGTGCTGATGAGCGTGGCGGTGATCGGTGCGATGTTCATCGACGCCTGGGATGAAGGCGCAATGGTGGTGTTCCTGTTCTCCCTCGCCCAGTGGCTGGAAAGCCGCTCCATGGATCGGGCCCGCAACGCGGTGCGCGCGTTGATGGAGCTGGCGCCGCCGGTGGCGCGGGTTCTACGAGAAGGCCGCGAGATCACGGTGGCGGTGGAACAGGTGCAGGTGGGCGAAATCATCCGTCTGCGCCCCGGCGACAAGGCGCCGCTGGACGGTGAGGTGGTTGAGGGCCATTCGGCCCTCAACCAGGCCCCCATCACCGGCGAATCCCTGCCGGTGGAAAAGGCCCCGGGCGATACCGTGTATGCCGCTTCCATCAACGGCCAGGGCAGCCTGGATCTGCGTGTCACCCACCTCGCCGCCGACACCACCCTGGCGCATATTATTCACCTCATCGAAGAGGCGCAGGCGGCACGCGCCCCGGCGCAGGCCTTCATCGACCGTTTTGCACGCATTTACACCCCGGCGGTACTGATACTGGCGGCACTCATCGCCGTACTGCCGCCGTTGCTGTTCGGCCAGGCCTTCAACGACTGGTTCTACCGCGCCCTGGTGTTGCTGGTGATCGCCTGCCCCTGCGCGCTGGTGATCTCCACCCCGGTGGCCATCGTCTCCGGCCTGGCACGTGGCGCACGTGCGGGGGTATTGATCAAGGGCGGCATGCACCTGGAAAACATCGGCCACCTGCGCGCCCTGGCCTTCGATAAGACCGGTACCCTCACCGAGGGCCGGCCCCGGGTACAGGACGTGGAACCCCTCGGCGAGACGCCGCCGGCACAACTGCTGCGCATCGCCGCCAGCCTGGAGGCGCGTTCCGAGCACCCGCTGGCGCAAGCCATCCTCGCACACGCCGCCGAGGCCGGCATCACGCCCAACGAAGTAACGGATTTTCAGGCCCTCACCGGTCGCGGCGTGCAGGCCCACATCGACGGCCGCCACTACCAGTTGGGCAACCACCGCCTGTTCGAGGAACGCGGCCTCTGCGGCCCTGACGTGGAAGCCGTGCTGGATCGCCGTGAGGCTGAAGGCAAGACCGTAATCATCCTCGGCGATGCCCAGCACGTGCTGGGCCTCATCAGCATCGCCGACCAGCCGCGCGCCAATGCCCGCGAGGTCATCACCCACCTGCGTGCCCTGGGCATCCAAAATATCACCCTGCTCACCGGCGACAATCGCGGCACGGCCCGCGCCATCGCCGAGCACCTGGGCATCGACGCACCCCGTGCCGAACTGTTGCCCGCCGACAAGGTCGAGGCCGTCAAGGCGCTGGTCGCACACCACCAGCGGGTCGGTATGGTGGGTGATGGCGTCAACGATGCCCCGGCCATGGCCGCCGCCACCACAGGCATCGCCATGGGCGCCGCCGGCAGCGACGTGGCATTGGAGACCGCCGATCTGGTGTTGATGGGCGACGACCTCACCCGCCTGCCCTTCGCCATCCGCCTGTCGCGTGCCAGCCTGCGCGTGATCCATCAGAACATCGCCATGGCCCTGGGCCTCAAGGCCATCTTTCTGGCCCTTGCCATCCCCGGCTATGCCACCCTGTGGATGGCGGTGTTCGCCGACATGGGCGCCAGCCTGCTGGTGATCGCCAACAGCCTGCGTCTTTTGCGACTGCGGTAAAAATCTCTTTACCACAAGAGTACACAGAGAAACCGGCTACCCATGTTGTGCGCACGGCGCACACTACATTGGCCTCTGTCTTTTTTGGTTTAACTATAGACCGTAACAAATTGTAATATCAGTCATTTATTCTTTATGCTAGCCGGAGAAATTGACCCACAGACACCCAAGCGATAGAATGCACGGCTTTTCTCTCGCAGACTTTCCGCAGCGGAATTCTTGGCCCGCGCCTCACTCGGAGCCAAGCGCTGGCAACAGCCATCAAGTATCCATATCGCACGCCGCTATTTACACATCCCTGTTGTTCCTGGCCTAGCGGAAGGTTCGCTGCCCGTCGAAAACGGCAACGAAAATGTGGAAATCTGCGCGTTTCACGACCTTAGAGACCACAAACATGAGCAACCCGATCAACACTACCCTGAGCATCTCCGGGCTGGCCGCCACGATGATCGAGGCTATCGACTCGCGCAGTGCCTAATGATGGGCCTGGAAAAACCGGCAAAAATAACCTCCGGCTCACTACTGCTAAAATCTTTTAACCGCACAAGCCGCAGTCCGGCACTCAAAGGGGTCGCCTGATTACTTCAGGTGTTTGATTAGATTTGCGCTTTACTAGCTTGATTTAAAATAATTTTCAAAGAGAATAACTGATGAACTTCATTCCCCTGCGCAACAGCAAGCCGCACCCCGAACTGACCGAGCTTCCCCCCCTGGGCCTGGATGCCGACAGCATCGCCGAGGATTTCCGCCGCTATTTCAGCCACACTCTGGGGCGTGACCGGCACTGCCGATCCACTCACTACCCCTACACCGCATTGGTGATGGCC
>JALTPW010000717.1 GCA_026999335.1 Chromatiales bacterium | reverse complement strand
CGTCAGGCGGCCATTGGCGCCGAAGATGAAGGTGTCGTTACCGCCACCGCCATCGAGCCGATTGAAATGGGTAAAGGCAAGGCTGCCGTCGAGGCTGCCGCTGTTTTCACCGCTAAGGACAAACGCATTCTCCCCCGCGCTGCCGATCAGGGTGCCGTTGTTATTGCCGGTGAGGATTTCGATGTTGTTAATGTCTTCACCCTGGGTGATGCGGAGGGTACCGATTACCTGCGACAGATCGACGCGGTCACTGCCGGCGCTGCCCTCGACCAGGCCCGTCAGACGGCCATTGGCGCCGAAGGTGAAAATATCATTGCCGTCACCGCCATCGAGGGCGGTAATGCCGGTGAAGGCAAGGCTACCGTCGAGGCTGCCGGTATTTTCGCCGCTGAGGACAAACATATTCTCACCCGTGGTACCGATCAGGGTGCCGTTATTGTTGCCGGTGAGGATTTCAATGTTGTTGATGTCGCTTCCCTGGATGATACGGAAGGCGCGAGTCGCCTGTGACAGGTCGACGCGGTCGCGGCCGCCGCCGCCGTCCAATAAACCCGTCAGGCGGCCATTGCTTTCGAAGGTAAAATTGTCATTACCGTCGCCGCCGCTGAGTTGGTTGAAGTTGCTGAAGGCAAGGCTGCCGTCGAGGGTACCGCTGTTTTCGCCGCTAAGGACAAACGCATTCTCCCCCACGCTGCCGATCAGGGTGCCGTTGTTATTGCCGGTGAGGATTTCAATGTTATTGATGTCTTCACCCTGGGTGATGCGGAGGGTACCGGTTACCTGCGACAGATCGACACGGTCACTGCCAGCGCCGCCTTCGACCAGGCCCGTCAGGCGACCATTGGCGCCGAAGGTGAAAATATCATTGCCGTCACCGCCATCGAGGGCGGTAATGCCGGTGAAGGCAAGGCTGCCGTCAAGGCTGCCGGTATTTTCGCCGCTGAGAATAAACGTACTGACGGCGGCGGTGCCAATCAGGGTGCTGTTGTCGTTACCGGTGAGGATTTCGATGTTATTGATGTCCCGGCCCTGGATGATACGGAAGGCGCGAGTCACCAGTGACAGGTCAACGTGGTCGCGGCCACCGCCGCCGTCCAGCAGGCCGCTCAATCGGCCATTGCTTTCGAAGGTAAAGCTGTCATTGCCGTCGCCGCCGTTGAGCTGGTTGAAGTTGCTGAAGGCAAGGCTGCCGTCGAGGGTACCGCTGTTTTCGCCGCTAAGGACAAACGCATTCTCCCCCACGCTGCCGATCAGGCTACCATTGTTGTTGCCGGTGAGAGTTTCGATATTGTTGATGTCTGTTCCCAGGATGACGCGGAGGGCATCGGTCACCAGCGACATATCGACACGATCGTTGCCGGCGCCGCCCTCGATCAGGCCCGTCAGGCGGCCATTGGCGCCGAAGATGAAGGTGTCGTTACCACCACCGCCATCGAGCCGATTGAAATGGGTGAAGGCAAGGCTGCCATCGAGGCTACCGCTGTTTTCACCGCTAAGGACAAACGCATTCTCCCCCGCGCTGCCGATCAGGGTGCCGTTGTTATTGCCAGTGAGGATTTCAATGTTGTTGATGTCTTCACCCTGGGTGATGCGGAGGGTACCGGTTACCTGCGACAGATCAACGCGGTCACTGCCGGCGCCGCCCTCGACCAGGCCCGTCAGACGGCCATTGGCGCCGAAGGTGAAAATGTCATTGCCGTCACCGCCCTCGAGGGCGGTAATACCAGTGAAGGCAAGGCTGCCGTCGAGGCTACCGGTATTTTCGCCACTGAGGATAAACACATTGGCGGCATTCGTACCGATCAGGGTGCCGTTATTGTTGCCGTTGAGGGTTTCAATGTTGTTGATGTCGCTTCCCTGGATGACGCGGAGGGCACCGCTCACCAGCGACATATCGACGCGGTCGCGGCCGTCGCCGCCGTCCAATAAACCCGTCAGGCGGCCATTGGTGCCAAAAATGAAGGTATCGTTACCGTCACCGCCATCGAGCCGGTTGAAATGGGTAAAGGCAAGGCTGCCGTCGAGGCTGCCGCTGTTTTCACCGCTAAGGACAAACGCATTCTCCCCCGCGCTGCCAATCAGGGTGCCGTTGTTATTGCCGGTGAGGATTTCAATGTTGTTGATGTCTTCACCCTGGGTGATGCGGAGGGTACCGGTTACCTGCGACAGATCGACGCGGTCACTGCCGACGCCACCCTCGACCAGGCCCGTCAGACGGCCATTGGCGCCGAAGGTGAAAATGTCATTGCCGTCACCGCCATCGAGGGCGGTAATGCCGGTGAAGGCAAGGCTGCCGTCGAGGCTGCCGGTATTTTCGCCGCTGAGGATAAACATATTCTCACCCGTGGTACCGATCAGGGTGCCGTTATTGTTACCGGTGAGGATTTCGATGTTATTGATGTCCCGGCCCTGGATGATACTGAGGGCGCGAGTCACCTGTGACAGATCGACGCGATCACTGCCAGCGCCGCCCTCGATCAGGCCCGTCAGGCGGCCATTGGCGCCGAAGGTGAAGGTGTCGTTACCGGCACCGCCATCGAGCCGGTTGAAATGGGTGAAGGCAAGGCTGCCATCGAGGCTACCGCTGTTTTCGCCGCTAAGGACAAACGTATTCTCACCCCCGCTGCCGACCAAGCTACTGTTGTTGTTGCCGGTGAGGGTTTCGATGTTGTTGATGTCCTGGCCCTGGATGATGCTGAAGGCGCGAGTCACCTGTGACAGGTCGACGTGGTCACGGCCAGCGCCGCCATCCAGCAGACCGCTCAGGCTACCACCGGCCTGGAAGGTAAAAGTGTCATTGCTTATGCCGCCGGTGATATTTTGAATCCCGGAAAAGGAGGTGACCGTAGGAGCCGTCGTGGTGTACGCCAGTGAGCCCGAGTCGCTCCCGGTAATATCCCAGGTGTTGATCTCATCGGCTCCCGTCAGGGTATTGCTCCCTCCCCCACCATTGATCGTCCCCGTCAGCGCACCATTGGCGGCAAGGGTGAACGTATCGCCGGCATTGCCACCGGTCACGTTTCTGAAATTAATAAAACGGGTCGTCATCGAATCCACTGTGACCGTGCCGTCATCCACACCCGCTGTACCGATTGCCGGAGCACCGACGACGGTCTGAATTCGCCAGTCGTTTTGTTGATCATCA
>JALTPW010000716.1 GCA_026999335.1 Chromatiales bacterium | reverse complement strand
GCTGTTACCGCAGAAGTGGCGCCTGTTCGGTCTGCGTAACCGCGTCATCGTCCTTGGCCTGAATCATCAGTCCAATGGCCGTTCCGGCAGCCAGTCGCGCAGCTGGAACCGCCTCTACGCCACCTTCGTCTTCGAGCGGCGCAACCTGGTGCTCAGTCTCCGCCCCTGGTATCGAATTCCGGAAGAGTCAAAGAGCAGTGCGACGGATCCTAGTGGCGACGACAACTCTGATATCCTCGACTACATGGGGTACGGCGAGTTGCGCGCTATCTACAAGCGTGGCAGGAATACCTACAGCCTGATGCTGCGCAACAACCTTCGCAGCACGAACCGGGGCGGCGTCGAGCTGGGCTGGTCCTTTCCCATGGGCGAGCGTGTGAAGGGCTATGTGCAGTATTTCAATGGCTACGGTGAAAGCCTGATCGATTACGATGCCCGGATAAATCGCCTGGGCGTCGGCATCGCCCTGACCGACTGGCTGTAGCCGGATTTTTTAACCTTAGGTTCAACGCCCTTATAGCGGCTGAATGATGGTGAAGGCGCCACGGATGTCACCGGCCTTGTAGCCCCGCGCCTTGTCGTTGGGGAAATGTTTGTCGAGGGCGGCGGCGACGTCCGGGCGCAGGTTACTGCCATGGCAGGTCAGGCAGGGTTTCTCCAGTGTGGGAATGGCCTTCATATAGCGAAACATCCTGTTGCCGTCCATCTCCACCACTTCGTAGTATTCCAGCTTGCTGATGTCTTCGCCCTTGGCCTTGCGCGCTTCAAACTGTTCCATCACGGCGCGTTCCCAGGTGTCGGGGGCATTATCGGGATCGCGCAGCTTGAGGCTGGTGCGACTGATCTTCCAGCTGTAGGATTTGGACTTGGTCATGGCGATGAGTGGTGCGATGGAGCTGCAGGCCTTCACCGCCTCTGCGGGTCCCTTTTTCTGCAGGACACTTTGCAGGTTCCCCTTCAGGGCACGGGCGAATGATTGTACCGCCTCGCGGCTGTCCTGCAGCCGCTGAGCGAAATGGTCATCGGCAGACAGGCTGGCGGAAAAGGGAAGGGTGCATATCAGAACGGCGCCAAGCAGCGTTTTCATGGTGATTTCCTTGATGGATGAATATTTATGGGGGGTGACACTAGCGAAACAGCCGTGTGCTGACTGTAACTTTGTCACACCAGGTTGTTTTTATTTATCGATATTATTTTCGATATTATTTGGTGTGGCAGGTCAGGCAAAGGGCGCTGGCACCGTGACTGACGATGTCGGCAGTGCCTGCATGGTTACCGGCAATACCATTGTTGATGCGCAAAAAGCTGGGGTTGAAGCGTGTACCCGTGCCTACACCAGCGGACTCCACTCCGTGCGGATCATGGCATGAGGCGCATTCGACTTTGTAGCCGTTACCGGAATCATAGAGGCGAACCTCGTCTTTGTCAGCGTAGTTGTTACCGTTGCTGTCAAAGAAGGCCATCTTGCCGGGCAGCTTGACGTCGGGTTCATTGAAGTCCGTGACGGGTGTATAGGTGTCAGGGAAGGTGATGCCAACGGGATGATCGTTGCGAAAATCGGTGCCCAGCATGAAGGCGCGAAAATCGGCCACGGGTACGGTGAAGCCATTGGGGCTGCCATCGTGGCAGTGGGCGCAGCCGGGTGTGGAGGGCCCTGGGCCCGGGTTGGCGCCGAATTCCAAACCCAGCACAAGGTGGTTGTTGGCGGTGGCAAGTCCGTCTGGATTCGAGGCCCAGCTGTCCAGGAATGCCGTGTTTGAGGTACCAAGTTCGTTGTTGCTGGTGCCATTGTTATCCGGCGAACGTCCCGTGAAGGGCATATTGAGCACGGAATCGATGGCGATGGTGCCATCGTGGCATGATAGACAGGTCAGCGAGCTGGGGCCGGGTTGGTTGACGGGGCGCATCAAGGTAGTGGGTTTATCGTAAATCGTGTAATTGCCGTAGCTGACAGTCCGGTTCCAGAGGGGGGCCTGGATCTGTTTGTTGGCACCGTGCGGGGTATGGCAATAGACACAGATAGCGCCGTAGTCGTTGCGCCAGCCGTCCATGACATGGCCACCGCTGCTGTAGCTGACGGTTATGTTGTGGCGGGTATCTGCGATACTGTTTCTGGCGCCGGCCTTGGACGTGGGATCCCAGCCGTCGGCAAGGGCGCTGGTGACCGACAGAAAAACAGTCAGTCCAGTGAAAAGCCGTATTTTACAGATAATGCGCATGATGTTTCCGTCTCCCGGAGAAACCGCTTTCGCGAGCTGGAGAACCTGTTTGGAGAGTTTATCAATTTGTGTATCGGCCTGCGCTATTATTTCCTCCATTATCCCTTTTATCTTCCTGAATGTGTAAACAAGACATGCCAATCTATTATTCTCTACGACGTATTTTCCCCGTTTTGTTCGTTCTCTTTGTCACTGCCTGTGCCGGGCCACAGATGACTGGAGAGGATACATCAGCGCTGACCGGCCGGGCGGCGGCCTCGCTGCTGGCCCGGGCCGATACCCATGTTCAGGCCGGGCAATGGGAGCAGGCAGCGGCGCTGCTGGAACGCGCCCTGCGTATCGAGCCGCGTAACGCCTGGCTGTGGCACCACTTGGCCACGCTGCGCCTCCGCCAGGGGCGCTATGCGCAAGCGGTGAGTCTGGCCAACAAATCCAACAGTCTGGCGCCAGGGGATACGGTGTTGCAAGAGAAGAACCGGCGTCTCGTCGAAGAGGCGCGCCAAGCCGCAGTACGAAGTTGATGCTCCTGCCGGCCCGAAACGCCGTCCAAGTGATTTTTCAATGACTTGCGGTCATAATGGCGCGACATTTCGTTAGCAGAGACGGACAGATCACGATAGCCATGGCGGTATACGACGTAGACAAACTGATGCTGGAGGCGCGCAAGCTGGCGGCGGACTACCGGCGTGCCACTGGCAAGGCGTTGGGCATCAGCAGCGAGATCGCGGTGCACGACGTGATTCGTCTGCTAAAACTGATCCCTGCCGAGCCGGGTGCCAGTGGTTATGATGCCATCGGCACCGGGGTACGCGAAGGTCGCCGCATCCAGATCAAGGGCCGTACCCTTTTCAGCGACAAAAAAAAGGGTGGTCAGCGCATCGGCCAGATTAAGGTGGATCAGGATTGGGACAGCGTGATGCTGATCATC
>JALTPW010000715.1 GCA_026999335.1 Chromatiales bacterium | reverse complement strand
TGTTTGTTGTTGGGGTTCGCAAACTCACCAGCAACCTACAAAACAATCACAACGTTATTATTAACCTGGCACTGGGAGTTAGACGCTAAACATGCATCAGCGCGCAGACCTTGAGCAATCCAAACGCTGGGTGGTGAAGATTGGCAGTGCCCTGCTCACCGCCGACGGGCTGGGCCTGGATCGTGCCGCCATCCGTGGCTGGGTGATGCAGATGGTCGCTCTGCGCACGCGCGGTATCGAGCTGGTGCTGGTTTCCAGCGGCGCGGTGGCCGAGGGCATGATGCGTCTCGGCTGGACGTCGCGCCCCCATGCCCTGCACGAACTACAGGCCGCCGCTGCGGTCGGTCAGATGGGGCTGGTGCAGGCCTACGAATCCAACTTTCAGCGACACGACATCCACACGGCGCAGGTGCTGCTGACCCACGACGATCTTTCTAATCGCCAGCGCTATCTGAATGCGCGTAATACGCTTCGTGCGCTGCTCGAATTCGCTGTGCTGCCAGTGGTGAATGAAAACGATACCGTGGTGACCGACGAAATCCGTTTCGGTGACAATGACACGCTGGCGGCGTTAGTGGCCAATCTGGTGGAGGCCGATGCGCTGATCATCCTTACGGATCAGGCGGGCCTGTTCGATAAAGACCCGCGTAAACATGCTGACGCGCAATTGCTGCACGAAGCGCGGGCGGTCGATGCATCACTCGATGCAATGGTGGGCGGTTCGGCCGGTGGGCTGGGGCGCGGCGGCATGTTGACCAAGCTGCGTGCGGCACGGCTGGCGGCACGTTCCGGGGCGGGCACCGTGATCGCCTTTGGTCATGAACCGCAGGTGCTGGAGCGTATTGCCGCGGCTGAACGGGTTGGCACGTTACTGCTGCCGGAACAGGAGACACAGGTGGCGCGCAAGCAATGGCTGGCCGGGCATCTGCAATTGCGCGGCAGTCTGTGTCTGGATGCGGGGGCCGTAAAGGTGTTGCGTGACGCCGGCCGCAGTCTGTTGCCGGTGGGCGTGGTGGCGGTGGAGGGCGATTTTGCGAGTGGTGAGGCGGTGGCCTGTGTCGATGAGGCGGGGCGTGAGGTCGCCCGTGGTCTGGTGAATTACAGCGCCGCTGACGCGCGGCGGATCATCGGGCATTCCAGTCACGAGCTGGAATCGATTCTGGGCTGTGTCGGCGAAGCGGAGCTGATCCACCGCGACAATCTTGTTCTGGTGTGAGCCCGGCGGAGGGCAGAGATAAAGCCTGGGTGGATTCTCCGTGTTTCTGCGGAGGGACTGGACGAAGGGCATCGTGCGCATGGCGCAGGCTACGTTTTCTGTGAGGGCCGATCCATGCCGCATTGAAGAGTCGAGACTGGCAGACACAAAAAAGCCGCTCATGGAGCGGCTTTTTGCGTATCTCGAGGCGCTTCTTACATCGCGCGGATGCGGCTATTCAGGCGGCTCTTATGACGGGCGCTCTTGTTGGCGCTGATCAGCCCCTTGCCGGCGGTGCGGTCGATGAGGGGTACGGCGACCTTGTACAGGGTCTCCGCCTCTTCCTTGTTGCCCGCCTCAATGGCGTAGACGACTTTCTTCACCGCAGTGCGAAAGGCTGAGCGGGCGCTGGTGTTACGCTGGCGGTGGGTTTCCGCCTGGCGGGCGCGTTTTTTGGCTTGTGCGGAATTGGCCAAGGTCTTGACTCCGTATGTGCAGTAGCAGTAGTAGATGTTATCCGGTTCACCGGGCGTAGCCCGAGAGGGCGCACACTATGCGCGTTTTGGCGCTGATTGTCAATTATTTGCCCGGCGGGCCTCGGTCGGGGGTTTGTTTTCATCGGCAAGGGGGTGGGCGGTGATAATTTGGGGGAATACAGCGCTGCGGTTAAGATGCCTTGCCATGAATGGATGCCCTGCCATAAATATCGATACCTCTGCTGCATGAGCCTGCTGCGATCCACTGCCGTGGTCAGCGCCATGACGACCCTCTCGCGTATCCTCGGCCTGGTGCGCGATATGGTGTTTGCACGCATGTTCGGCGCCGAGGCGGGCACCGATGCCTTTTTTATCGCCTTCAAGATTCCCAATTTTCTGCGCCGTCTGTTTGCCGAAGGGGCCTTTTCGCTGGCCTTCGTGCCCGTACTCACTGAGTACAAGGCCCGGCGTGGGCGGGACGAGGTTAGTGAACTGATCCGCCACACCGCTGGGACTCTGGCTGGGGTGCTATTTGTGATTACGGTACTGGCGGTGTTGACGGCGCCGCTACTGACCATGCTGTTTGCGCCGGGCTTCATCGATGAGCCGGAGCGCTTCACGCTCACGGCTGACATGCTGCGCATCACCTTTCCGTATCTGTTGTTTATTTCGTTGACCGCTTTAATGGGCAGTGTGCTCAATTGCTATGGTCGTTTTGCCGTGCCGGCCTTCACGCCGGTGCTGCTCAATGTGGTGCTGATCTCGGTGGCGCTGTGGGTGGCGCCGCTGTTTGAACGCCCGGTGGTGGCGTTGGCCTGGGGTGTTTTTGTCGCCGGCATAGCGCAGTTGTTGTTTCAGTTGCCTTTCGTGCTGCGCCTGGGCTTGTTGCGTTGGCCGCGCTGGGGTTGGCGGGACTCGGGTGTGCGGCGCATCGGCAAGTTGATGTTGCCGGCCATTTTCGGTTCCTCGGTGGCGCAGGTGAACCTGCTCTTCGATACCATCATTGCCTCCTTTCTGGTTGCCGGCAGCGTGTCATGGCTGTATTACTCGGATCGCTTGGTGGAGTTTCCGCTCGGTGTGCTGGGTATCGCTCTGGCCACGGTGATCCTGCCCAGCCTGTCGCAAAAACATGCCAATGCTGATCCCGTCGCCTTTTCCCGCATGCTGGACTGGGCCTTGCGCTGGGTGTTGCTGATCGGCGCTCCGGCCATGCTGGGGCTGGCCTTGCTCGCCGGGCCGCTGTTGATCACCCTGTTCAACTACGGTGAGTTCGATACCCAGGATGTGATCCTGTCGCGCATGAGCCTGGTGGCCTACAGCGTGGGCCTGCTGGGCTTTATTTCGATCAAGGTGCTTGCCCCCGGCTATTATGCCCGGCAGGATACGCGTACTCCGGTGCGCATCGGTATCATTGCCATGCTGGCCAATATGGGCCTGAACCTGCTGTTCGTCATGCCCATGGTGTGGTTGGATATGGCCGGGCCCCACAGCGGACTGGCACTGGCGACCTCCTGTTCGGCATTTCTCAATGCGGGCCTGCTTTATCGTGGCCTGCGTCGGGATGGTGTGCTACAGCCTGTGCCGGGCTGGGCGCGACTGTTTTTGCAGGTGACGATGGCCAGTGCGGCAATGGCCGGGCTGTTGCTGTGGGGGGCGGGCGGGCTGGATGTCTGGCAGGCGCGTGATGCGAGCGCGCGTGTTGGCTGGCTACTGTTTTGGGTGGTGGCAGGGGGGGGACTTTATTTTCTGGTGCTGCTGCTTACCGGAGTGCGGCCCCGGCAATTTTTCCGTGTCTCACAAGGCGACGGCAAGTACTGATTGCCACAGAGGCACGGAGAACACAGAGAAAAGATTTTTGAAATTAAGGACACCTCTAATAACTTTTGTGGCCTCTGCGCAAGCAGTTATTAGAAGCGTCCTTAATGGAATGTACGTTGGATAAAGGCACGGGTTAATGCGGTAAAATCCCGTTCTTTTCGTCATTGAGCCATTTCAGGGCTGCCGTGCGCACAGGATGGATAGCCAATTCCACAGTGAACTTTGTGCCTCTGTGGTGAACTGAATAGTTTCCACTGATTTTGATAAACAGGAGATTTAACGTGAAATACACTTTATTGCTGACCGTTGGTGCAGCTAGCCTGCTGGCCGGTTGTTCCAAAAATAATGATTTTACCCCGGCCGTGGGCATGAATGGTGAGGCTATTTTTCAAGCCGCCTGTATCGAGTGTCATCAGCCGGACGATGGTGGTTATTATTTTACCTTGGCAAAGACCACGGATATCGGCAAAAAGGTCAGCGGAGGTGGCACGATGATGCCGGCCTTCCCCAATATTCAGGGTGAGGCGCTGCGTTCGCTGGCAGAATATGTGACGGCGCACAGCCGTCAGGCCGAGTAGGCGACAGCCACGGAAAGCCGGTTCCATGCAGATCATCCGCGGCAGCTACAATCTGCGCCCCCGGCATCGGGGCTGCGTGGCTACCATCGGCAACTTCGATGGCGTGCACCTCGGCCATCAGGCGGTGCTGGGGCAGTTGGCGGAAAAGGCCGACGCGCTGGGTTTGCCGCTGGTGGTGGTGGTTTTTGAACCGCAACCGGAGGAGTATTTCTGCCCCGATGCCGCCCCGCCGCGCCTCACGCGCCTGCGCGAAAAGGTGCAGGCCCTGCGGCGCTATGCCGTGGATCGGCTGCTGGTATTGCGTTTCGATGCCCGCTTTGCCGCGCAGGAGGCACAGGCATTTATCGACCAGGTGCTGGTGGACGGTCTCGGTGTGCGTTATCTGGTCATCGGTGACGATTTCCGCTTCGGTAAACAGCGTGCCGGTGATTTTTCGATGCTGCGCGAGGCCGGCCGCGAACATGGCTTCGAGGTGGTGAACATGCACACCTTCAGCATCGACAGCGAGCGGGTCAGCAGCACCCGGGTGCGTACGGCGCTGGGCGCGGGTGATCTGCATGCGGCGGAAAAACTGCTCGGCCGGCCCTATCGCATGAGCGGCCGCGTCGCCCATGGCGATAAGCTGGGGCGCACCCTCGGCTTTCCCACCGCCAACATTCACCTGCATCGCAAGGCGACACCTTTGCGCGGGGTGTTTGCCGTGGAGCTGTACGGTATTCGCGGTGAACCCCTGCCCGGGGTGGCGAATCTGGGCACCCGGCCGACGGCGTGCGGGCTGCGTACCCTGTTGGAGGTGCATCTGTTCGATTTCGCGGACGACATTTATGGCGCACATGTGCATGTGGAATTCCTGCACAAGCTGCGTGACGAACGCCGTTTCGATTCCCTGGCTGCTTTGAAACAGCAAATACAATGCGATGCGGCGCAGGCGCGTGTTTTTTTGTGCGTCGATTGATGTCGAATCGGGACACGGAGCCGTGCAAGTCTGTAAAATGACCGGTTTTCGCGCCCATCGCGCAGACCCACCGGGCGTAGTTTGACCCATTGAGAGAGACCTGTGACCGATTACAAAGCCACCCTGAACCTGCCCCGGACTGATTTTCCCATGCGCGGCAATCTGGCCAAGCGTGAGCCGGAGATGCTCAAGCACTGGCAGGCGATGAACCTTTACGACCGCCTGCGGATGCAGGGTGAGGGACGCAAAAAATTCATCCTCCACGACGGCCCGCCCTACGCCAATGGTGATATTCACATCGGCCACGCGGTCAACAAGGTGCTCAAGGACATCATCGTCAAGGCCAAGACCCTGAGTGGTTTCGATACGCCCTATGTGCCCGGTTGGGACTGTCATGGCCTGCCCATCGAGCTGAATGTGGAGAAAAAGGTCGGCAAGGCGGGCGTGAAAGTGGACGCCAGCACTTTTCGTCAGGCCTGTCGCGACTATGCGCAAAAACAGGTCGATGGCCAGCGCGAGGATTTCAAGCGTCTCGGTGTGTTCGGTGACTGGGACAATCCTTATCTGACGATGGATTTTCAGTACGAGGCGGACATCATCCGTACCCTCGGCCGCATCATCGATGCAGGTCATCTGCACAAGGGCGCCAAGCCTGTGCACTGGTGCACCGACTGCGGCTCGGCGCTGGCCGAGGCCGAGGTGGAATACGAGGACAAGACCTCCACCGCCATCGACGTGCGTTTTCCGGTGCTGGACGAAGCGGCCCTGTGGACGCGTTGCCATCATGTCGAAGGGCGGGAACACAAGGGCAAGGGCCCTATCTCGGTGGTGATCTGGACCACCACGCCGTGGACCCTGCCCGCCAACCAGGCGGTGGCGGTGCATCCCGAGCTGGATTACGCCGTGGTGCAGAGCGAGGGCGAGCATGGCCCGGAGCGGCTGATTCTCGCCGAGGCGCTGCTGAAGGATACGATGGCGCGCTACGAGCGCGACGACTACCGAGTCGTGGCTTACTGTCGCGGTGCCGACCTCGAGGGCCTGAAACTGGGCCATCCTTTCTACGAACGCGAGGTGCCGGTGATCCTCGGTGATCACGTTACCACCGAATCTGGCACCGGCTGCGTGCACACCGCGCCGGGCCATGGCCAGGAAGACTTCGTGGTGGGGCAGAAATACCACCTGCCGGTGCATAATCCGGTGGGTGGCAACGGCGTGTTCCTGCCGGATACGGAGCTGTTCGCCGGCGAATACGTACTCAAGGCCAATCCGCACGTCGTGGAAGTGCTGCGCGCCAAGGGTAACCTGGTGCACGAGGCGGCATTGCGCCACAGCTATCCGCACTGCTGGCGGCACAAGACGCCGATCATCTTCCGCGCCACCCCACAATGGTTTATCGCCATGGATGGCGTGTATCCTGGCCTTGTCGGGAACAAGGGCCAGGGCATCGCCATGGATGGCGTGTATCCTGACCTTGTCGGGAACAAAGGACAGGGTATCGCCATGGAGCAGACCGGCCTGCGCGAGGCGGCGATGGCCGAGATCCGCAACATCCACTGGATGCCGGACTGGGGTCTGGCGCGTATCGAGGGCATGGTCGAAAACCGTCCTGACTGGTGTATCTCACGCCAGCGCACCTGGGGTGTGCCTATCGCCCTGTTCGTGCATCAGCAGACGGGCAAGCTGCACCCGCGCACCGCCGAACTGATCGAACAGGTGGCGCAGCGCGTGGAAGAAAAAGGCATCGATGCCTGGTTCCAGTTGGATCCCGCCGAATTGCTGGGTGACGAGGCCGGTGACTACGACAAGGTCACGGACACGCTGGACGTGTGGTTCGATTCCGGCGTCAGCCATGTCTGTGTGCTGGATCGGCGCGACGCATTGCAGCGTCCGGCGGATCTGTATTTGGAGGGCTCGGATCAGCATCGTGGCTGGTTTCAGTCCTCGTTGCTGACCTCGGTGGCGATCACCGGCAAGGCGCCGTACCGTTCCGCGCTAACCCATGGTTTTACCATTGACACCAAGGGACTGAAAATGTCCAAGTCCATGGGCAATGCGATTGCACCGCAAAAAGTAGTGAACAAGCTCGGTGCGGACATCTTGCGCCTGTGGATAGCGGGTGTGGATTATCGCAATGAGATGACTGTCTCCGACGAAAACTTTAAACGCACTGCCGATACCTATCGCCGCATCCGCAACACCGCTCGTTTTCTGCTTGCCAATCTCAATGGCTTTGATCCGGCGCAGCATCTGTTGCCGGTGGATGAAATGTTGGTGCTGGATCGCTGGGCGGTGGCACGCACGGCCCAACTTCAAGTGGAGATCATCGCGGCCTTCGACAGCTATGATTTTCACCACATTCATCAAAAATTACACCATTTTTGTAATGGTGAACTGGGCGGTTTTTATCTCGACATCATCAAGGATCGCCAGTACACCACCCAGGCCGACAGTCGTGCACGGCGTTCCTGCCAGAGCGCCATGTATCACATCATTGAGGCCATGGTGCGCTGGATGGCGCCCATCCTCAGTTTTACCGCCGAGGAAATCTGGGGCAGCCTGCCGGGTGAACGTGCTGAGTCGGTGTTTCTGCAGCAATGGTATGCGTTGCCGAAAAATGTCGAAGACCCGCAGCTGGGCCTTGCCTTCTGGCAACAGGTACAGGAAGTGCGTGAGGCGGTGGGCAAGGAGCTGGAGCAGTTGCGCGTCGCCGGTGGCATCGGTTCCTCACTGGATGCCGAGGTCGATCTGTTTTGTGGCGCAGAGATCTTCCAGCGGCTTGCCGCGCTGGGTGATGAACTGCGCTTCGTGCTGATTACTTCCGAGGCGCGTCTCGCCCGCGACACGGCGAAGAGCGATGACACCGTGCATTATACACTGAGCAGCCACGATGAACTGTGGGTGGCGGTTGTCCCTTCGGCCCATGCCAAGTGCGGTCGTTGCTGGCACCATCGTGAAGACGTGGGCAGTCATGCCGGACATCCGGCGCTGTGTGGTCGCTGCGTGGAGAACGTCGAGGGCGCGGGCGAGCAGCGTCGTTTTGCATGAATTGGGCTGAGATCGGGATGAAAACGCAGAGGACACGGAGACGCAGAGAGCGCAGAGAAGGTGATAATGGCCATATGTTGAATCTGCCTTTGGCGCCATGTCCGCTTGATCCACGCATGAACATCAAGGAACGCAAAATGTTTTCTATTCCATGCGGCATGACTGCTGCGAAGGGCGGGGGCTGAAACATGAATCTGCACAACCTTTCCCATCATTCCGGGCTTGTCCCAGAATCCAGCGGTTCCGGCGATGCCCTGGATGCCGACCTGTGCCGGCATGACGGCAACGAGACTTTTTTTTCAAAAGTTCCTCTCTGCGTCCTCCGCGTCTCCGCGTCCTCTGTGTTGGATTCGCGGACTGAGCACACTCTCGGGAGTCAGCCCCGCCATGTATAACCTGAAATGGTTGTTGCTCTCGGCCATCGTGGTCGCGCTCGATCTGTGGACCAAGGCCCTGGCCAGCGAGTATCTGGCGATGTATCAGCCGCTGCCAGTGTTTGCTGGCTTCAATCTGACTCTGATGCACAACGAGGGTGCGGCATTCAGTTTTCTCAGTACGGCGGGCGGTTGGCAGCGCTGGTTTCTTTCCGTGATTGCCGCCGTGGTGAGTGTGGTCATCGTCGTCTGGTTGGTGCGCCTGAAGCCCCGGCAGCATTGGCTGGCGCTGGCCCTGGCACTGATTCTTGGCGGTGCACTGGGCAACCTCTGGGATCGTCTGACGCTGGGTTATGTGGTGGACTTTATTCAGGTGTATTACCGGGAATGGTACTGGCCAGCCTTCAATATTGCCGATTCGGCGATTTTTGTGGGGGCGGTGATTCTGGTGCTGGACAGCCTGTTCGGTCGGCATGATGAGACGGAAAAAAAGCC
>JALTPW010000714.1 GCA_026999335.1 Chromatiales bacterium | reverse complement strand
GTGTCTGATCGGGATGCCAGCAGTTGGGCCAGGGCTGCACGCTGAGAGCTGGTGCCACGGTCAGCAACATTATGGGCCTCGTCGATGACAATGATGTCCCAGTAGGCCTTTTCCAGATAACCTTTAAATTCGTTGTCCTGCTTAAGGGTATCAATGGAGATGATGGACTTATCGAAATAGTAAAATGGATTGTGGTTGCCGGGGATGCGCTGACGCACCCGTTGCAAACCAGCCGAGTCCAACCGAGTAAGCGGAATGGTAAAGCGATTCCAGAACTCTTTTTGAAACTGGGTCATCATGCTTTTGAGGGTGAGCACAAGCATGCGTTTACCTCTGCCTCGTTGCATAAGCTCGGTGACCAGAATTCCGGCTTCAAGGGTTTTACCGAGACCAACCGCATCTGCGATCAGGATACGTTGGCGTGGTTGTTTGAGCGCCTGAACGGTGGGGTCAATCTGGTACGGCACCAGATCCATCGCTGCGTGCTGGGCCAGATGAATCGATTCATCGTTGGGGATGGCTTGGCGCAGTTGGCTCTCTATGTAAAGTAGGCCTTGGGCAAATTTGTCCGACAGATCCTGTTCCAGCTGAGTCTTGGCAGGGTCGAGAGTCTGGATATCGTCCTCAATCTGGGTGAGGAACATGTTGGTCTGGCCATGTACCAGCTCAGAGATGCCATCACAGGTGAGTTGATAGCCACCATCTGAACTTAAATCAACGCGGCGGAGTACCCACTCCGTGTCACGAATGACCAGGCGCGCACCGGGTGCGTAATTCTGTAATTGGGCGTTCACACACTCCCCCTAAAATTTTTGTTTTATTTGTTGTAGCCTGGCACCAGTACTAGATTTTCAACACCATACAACGCAGCCCTGTTGCGCAACCACAGCTGGTACTCCGCACCTTGCAGGCTGTGTGGTCTTCGGTACAGTCTACATTCCATCTTCTAAGCACATAGCCCGCCTGAGACGCACGGACATTCTGCTTGCGCACACCATCTTCCATGGCGTAGTCCATCGCTATCGCCTCTGGGTGTTTAATTTTTGGGTGTGGGACGACTTCCATCTCAACAATGCGGTTCCACTGGATGTCAGCTTCGCGGGTTTCGTGTTCCTCGGGCTCTTCATCTAGCAGCTTGGCTTTGCTAATTCTATTAATAACAAAATCGATAAACGCTTTTCGTTTTCTATCAAAACCGCGCACATGCCAGCGTAGGCCGTTATCGACCAGAACAAACGGGGCGATATCTCGGCGGCTGGAGCCGGATTCGGGAGATACATAGTAAATTCGCACCCGTTTGTTCTGATAGATGGCTCGGGTCAGTATTGCCAGAATCGGCAGTTCCGGCGAGTTGAGCTGAGCGGGAGTTTCGCAGGCAAGCATGGGATGGCTATCGCCGATAAAGTCTTCGCCAAAACCCTGAGACAGAGCCGCCAACACTTGACTGGCTTTGTGCTGGTAGATGGGCTTGAATCCGGCGGCAGGGGTATAAATCTTGGTCTTGGCGTTGTAGGTCAGATTTTGGGGCGCCAACTCCCTATACAGCGCCAGGTCTCGGGTGGCGGCAGCATCACCCATACCAAAACGGGCCACAAGACCGGATCGCCCTACCTGGCCAATAAACCAGGCACGAAAATCGATATGCGACAACCGCTCTTGTTGTGGCCGACTAATCCCTGCCAGTTCCACCCAGATCCCCCGTATTAACACCTCTCCAATTCTGAGTGCTTCATTCTGATGCCAAGGTACCAGGAATTGGAATATTTTTATGTGATACAGCAATATCCGATGCACTGCTCATCATTTTGATTAGCAGCGCACATAACTTAGCACTAATTTTCAGTGTTTACGATTAATGTCCCCTTGTATATTCACCTTGGTCTAGGGGCATTTTCAATCATTCTGACAGTCCTGCCTGCGCTCATTTTTTATCCGGCAGGGCGGAGTGAGTGCCGTGTACTTGTTCCACATAAGCGAACAACAACGCTGCTGGATGAAAATAGTAGTGGGCACAGGGCGCACAGTCGAGCGCCATGGCCGCTGCCAGCCCGACAAGCAGCTCTGTTTTGCGGTTCAAAAACTCATTGTGGTGAGTGGACTCATAGAATTGTTCATAAGCTTCTTGTTATTTTTCTGTCAACATGCACAATCCAATCAGGCTGTTACCTCCATCGACACACGCAGACCCAAACGATGGGTGATATCCACCAGCGTATCGAGACGAAACACATTGACCTTTCCTTGTTTCAGGGCGCTGGCACGCGGCTGAGTGATATGCAGCAGTGCCGCTGCCTCTTTCTCCTTCAAGCCCCTGAAATCCAGTTCTTCATTATGGCTATCAGCAGTACCGACCTCAGCCTCAAAGTCTCAACCCGAACCGGGTCATCTTCCAAAGTATCCCAGACGCTATTAAAAAAACTGGCGGGATCGGCTGCATGTACTTAATGACGTGACTATTTTCTGCGATCAACAAAAAACGATCCGAAAGAGAAAGGCCACACAATCATTCAGAGCGTTATGAATCGAGGTCTGGAGGGAAATACAACTTTGCCTACGAAGTCGTATTCATCTATCGCGGATACCAAGTTCGGAAAGATGCATAACAACGGCTGGAAACCGCGTGGAGAAAAGCGGCTACCGAACTAAGGATAACCGCCTGATTTAACTAGTAAAAATGGCGCGCTCGGGAGGATTCGAACCTCCGACCGCCTGGTTCGTAGCCAGGTACTCTATCCAGCTGAGCTACGAGCGCGCAGTAAAACTGTTTTCCAGTGAGCGAAGTCACGGGAGGGGCGGACTATACCCGTTTTCGCTCCCCTTTTTCAAGGTCGTGGAGCGAATTTGGCACACCAGATCCGCGCAAAGATAATGGCGGAGAGCGAGGGATTCGAACCCTCGATGGGCGTTAACCCATACGCCCTTAGCAGGGGCGCGCCTTCAGCCACTCGGCCAGCTCTCCAGGTGATTGACACCCACTGCCGATCAACCCGACAGGGCGGCTATTCTCCCAAAAATACGCTGATTAGGAAACCCATTTCCGGCAAGAAACGGGCAGAAAACAAAAATTCCCGGCGATGAAGGTAAAATTTACTCGGTCACAACATTTTTTGAACGAGTCAGTGGCAGGTGCCGGCCTTGCGTCAACACCTGCTCAGTGAAGAATCGACCTCAGAGTGACGAGCCTTCTTCCTGCTCTTTCTCGCGCTGGATCCGCTCATAGATCTCTTCACGATGCACGGAAATCTCCTTTGGTGCATTAACACCAATTCGCACCTGATTGCCCTTCACACCAAGGACGGTAATGGTGATGTCATCACCAATGATCAAAGACTCGCCAACACGCCGCGTCAGAATTAACATTATATTTCTCCTTGTTTTTAAATCTCCCGATCGCAACCTGACTGGGTGCGCGTCGTCGGAGCTATCGGCCCAAATGGCCGGAACTTCAATTAATTACCAATTTTTCTTTGCTGCTCTTCGCAACTACAGCACAGCTATAACACAACAACACAACTACGGTGCGATACACACCACAGCATCAATCCATTACTTCAATGGCCTGCTCAAGCGCAAAACCACTATGCAAGGCCCGTACACCCAGTTCGAGGTATTTTTCGTCAACGACGACCGACACCTTGATTTCGGATGTGGAAATCATGCGAATATTGATCCCCTCCTTGGCCAAGAGTTCAAACATCTTCCCGGCGATGCCGGCGTGCGAACGCATGCCAACCCCCACCAGGGAGATCTTTACAATCTTGTTATCACCAGCCACCTCACGCGCCCCCAACTCGACGGCAATCTTTTCCAGCACCACCGTGGTCTTCTCGAAATCGTTGCGGTGGACGGTGAAGGTAAAGTCCGTGGTGCCATCTGCGGCGACATTCTGGATAATCATATCCACTTCGATATTGGCTGCGCCGATGGGGCCAAGAATCTGCGAGGCGACACCCGGATGATCCGGTACGCCCAACACCGTCAGCTTGGCCTCATCCCGGTTAAAGGCAATACCGGATATCACCGCCTGTTCCATACCCTCTTCCTCGTAGCTAATGAGCGTACCGCCACCCTCTGCAAAGCTGGACAGCACCCGTAGCGGTACGTTGTATTTGCCAGCGAACTCAACGGCGCGAATCTGCAACACCTTGGAGCCCAGACTCGCCATCTCCAACATCTCCTCAAAGGTAATGCGATCAAGGCGCCGGGCCTCCGGCACCACACGAGGATCCGTGGTATAGACGCCATCCACGTCGGTGTAAATCTGACACTCATCGGCCTCCAGGGCCGCGGCCAGAGCCACGGCGGTCGTATCCGATCCACCGCGCCCTAACGTCGTGATGCTGCCGTTTTCATCAACACCCTGAAAACCGGCCACCACCACCACCTGCCCAGCGGACAGGGCATCATCCATGTTCCGCCGCTCGATATCCTTGATCCGCGCCTTGTTGTGCGCACTATCGGTAAGAATTCGTACCTGACCGCCCGTGAAGGAACGCGCCGGGCAGCCACGCTGCTTCAACGCCATCGCCAGCAGCGCGATGGTCACCTGCTCACCGGTCGACAGCAGCACGTCATATTCACGTGCATCGGGCTGCGACACAATAGCCTTTGCCAATCCCACCAGCCGGTTGGTCTCGCCGCTCATGGCGGAAACCACCACCACTACAGCATGGCCCTGATCCCGAAATCCTGCGATCTTTTCCGCCACGCACTGTATGCGCTCCACGGAACCGACCGAGCTACCACCATATTTCTGTACGATTAGAGCCATAATTTAGACTGATTCAAAAGCCCGGGTATTAAACACTAGTTTTGTGCCCACATAAAGACAATTTGTAGGCATATCCCTACAAACTATAAAGGGTGCAGAGTATATCTGTGTCAGCCGCCAAGGCGGTTGCGCACCCATTCCGGCACTGCCTGCAAGGCGGCATCCAGCCCGGCCGGATCCTTGCCACCGGCCATCGCCAGGTCGGGACGGCCGCCGCCCTTGCCGCCTACCTGCTGGGCAACGCTGTTGACTAGATCACCGGCACGCAGGCGTTTCGTTTCGCCCTTGGTAACACCCGCCACCAGACTGACCTTGTCGCCGTCCACCGCCGCCAGCACCACCGCGGCATGCCCCAACTTGTTCTTTAGCTGATCCACAGTGTCGCGCAACGATTTGGCATCGACGCCGTCCAGCTTTGCCGCCAACACCTTGATGCCGTCGATATCCACCGCCTGCGCCGCCAGATCACCGCCCTGACTGCTGGCCAGCTTCGCCTTCAGCTGTTCGACGTCTTTTTCCAATCCGCGTGCACGCTCCAGCAGCGCCTGCACCTTGGACACGACAATGCCGGTATCAGCCTTCAGCAACACGGCGATGCATTGCAGGTTCTTTTCCGTTTTATCGATGTAACGCAGCGCGGCTTCGCCGGCCACGGCCTCGATGCGGCGCACCCCGGCGGCCACACCGCCCTCGGAGACGATCTTGAACAGGCCGATATCACCGGTGCGCGCGACGTGGGTACCGCCGCACAGCTCCACGGAAAAATCGCCCATGGACAGCACGCGCACGACATCGCCGTATTTCTCACCGAACAGCGCCATGGCGCCGGAGGCCTTGGCCTCGTCCGTGGACATAAGCCGGATTTCCACTGCCAGATTGGCGCGAATCTGCGCGTTGACCAGCGCCTCGATCTGCGCCAGATGCTCCAGCGTCAGTGCATCGAAGTGAGAGAAGTCGAAGCGCAGGCGATCAGCCTCCACCAGCGAGCCTTTCTGTTGCACGTGCTCACCGAGAACCTGGCGCAGAGCGGCGTGCAGCAAATGCGTAGCAGAATGATTATCGGCGATCTGTCGGCGACGCTGTTTATCTACGCACGCCTCAAGCTTATCTCCAACCGCCACCCCACCCTTTTGCACACGTATCCGGTGCAGAAAAGCATCACCCTGCTTCTGCGTATCCAGCACCACCAGCTCGGCATCACCCACACGCAGTACACCGTGGTCGCCGGCCTGGCCGCCGGATTCAGCGTAAAATGGCGTGCGATCCAGCAACAGCAGGCCTTCGTCGCCCTCGCCCAGCAGTTCGGTGGACTCGCCGTCACGAAACAACGCAAGGACTCTGCCTTCGTCTTCGAGGCGTTCGTAGCCGGTGAATTCGGTGCGGGGTTCGCACATTATCGTTGCGTTATGAGAAGTTAGCTTTAATGAGGCGAGATTTGCCGAGACGTTAAAGTTACTGGCAGCTCGCGCACGCTCACGCTGCGCCGCCATCTCGCGCTCAAAGCCTGCCATGTCCAGACTCAGGCCGCGCTCACGGGCGATGTCAGCGGTAAGATCGACGGGAAAACCATAGGTGTCGTAGAGCTTGAACACGGTCTCGCCGGGAATCACCGAACCACCGAGACCGTCGATGGTTTCCTCCAAGATGGCCATACCATGATCCAGGGTCTCGGCGAAGCGCTCTTCCTCCTGCCTCAGTACCTGTTCCACCTGTGGCCGGGTTTTCACCAATTCCGGATAGGCGTCGCCCATCACCTCACACAGCGGCCCCACGAGCTGATAAAAGAAAGACTCGCGCAGACCCAGCTTGTGGCCATGGCGGATAGCACGGCGGATGATGCGGCGCAGTACATAGCCGCGGCCTTCGTTGGACGGCACCACGCCGTCGGTAACGAGAAAGGCACAGGCGCGGATGTGATCGGCGATAACGTTCAGGGACGTGCGCATGTCGTGGAAGGCAGGGACGCCGGGAATGACGCCACGCCGGGAGGTGTTGGCAAGGTCTTTCTGCCCGGCCAGCTTGGCAATGGCGGCAATAAGATGCTGGAACAGGTCGATATCGTAATTGTTGCGCACCCCCTGCAACACGGCAGCAAGTCGCTCCAGTCCCATGCCGGTATCCACGGAGGGATGCGGCAGCGGGTTCATCTTGCCTGCGGCATCGCGGTCGTATTGCATGAACACCAGGTTCCAGATCTCGATGTAGCGGTCACCGTCTTCCTCAGGAGTACCGGGTGGGCCGCCTGCAACATCGGCACCGTGGTCGTAGAAGATTTCCGAACAGGGGCCGCAGGGGCCGGTATCGCCCATGGACCAGAAATTGTCGCTCTCGTAGCGCTTGCCGCCGGGTTTGTCGCCGATGCGGGAAAAACGCTCGGCGGCAACACCGATCTCTTTCAGCCAGATATTCGCCGCTTCATCATCGTCTGCGTAGACCGTGATCCACAGGCGCTCCGGCGGCAGCTTGGCCACTTCGGTAAGAAACTCCCAGGCGTATTGAATGGCCTCACGCTTGAAATAGTCACCAAAACTGAAATTGCCCAACATCTCGAAGAAGGTGTGATGACGCGCGGTATAGCCGACATTTTCCAGATCGTTGTGCTTACCGCCGGCGCGCACGCAGCGCTGAGAGCTGGCGGCACGCACGTAGGGGCGCTGCTCCTGCCCGGTGAACACCTCTTTGAACTGCACCATGCCGGCATTGGTGAACAGCAGGGTGGAATCATTGGCCGGCACCAGCGGGCTGCTGGGTACGATCTGGTGACCGCGTTGCTGGAAGTAGTCGAGGAAGAGTTGTCGAATTTCTGCGCTTGTCATCGTGTTCTTTATTCAAAAATGTAAAAAAACAGGCCGGCCAACAACCGGCTCAACAAGCCTCTAATTGTCAGTCAATTTCTCAGTCAATAATGTCACCGTCCAGCACCTGCCCGGCCTGGTCGGCGGTAAATCCCCGGTACTGAAGAAAACGGGCCTGACGGGCCCGCTCTTTGAGATCCTTCGGCTTATCTTCCCCAAAACGTTTGTTGCGCACACTTAGTGCCCGCTCAAACCACTGAGGATCGCCGAAGTCGAGGTAGATAAGCGCTATTTTCTCACTCACACCGCGCTCGCGCAATTCTGCCTGAATACGCTGTGAACCGTAACCATTATTATTACGATAACGCACAAAGGCCTCAGTGAAACGCTCATCGCTCACCAGGCCTTCATTTTGCAGCTGTGCCAGTACATCGTCGATGACCACCGTGTCCAGATTCTGAGCCTTCGCACGGCCATCGGTATGGGATTGCAGCTTGCGCCGTAGCTCGACGACGGAATGCTCGCGGCGCGCACTGATCGGCTATCTGCTGCACCGCCTGTCAGTGGACACCACGACGGATCACAGCATGAATCCCAACACCCACCAGCTCATCCTGCTGAATCGGGACGAGATCAAAACCTTTGCCGATTGGGCATTTTTTAAACCGTAATCCAATAGGTTACGCCACCCGCATCCTGAACATCATCTGCCGACATTAATCGAAAAAACGCCACTTCAAACAAAACTGAAGGCGCCACAACCCCCGCCGCTTATCACTAAGTCAATTAAAATGTCGGTTTATTTTACATTTTTCAACTTTATGACAGAGGCAGCCAGCATCCCCACAGCCACTGCATTCAAATAACTATAAATCAATAGCTTACAGGCATACCAACAAAATATCATCAAATCTCGACTTGCCTTACTGACTTGCGTCATCGACCGTCATGACACAAGCCAATCATTGTCAAACCCATGCCCATCAAGCACGCAACAATTGTACCCAATTGATTTTTAAGTGATTTTAAATACGTTTACCGCGCTACCCCCCTTTTTTTCATTCCACCCACCACTTATCACTGACACTAATGACATGTCGGTCTTTTTTACGATTTTCGGATTTTTGGGCTTTTTTATAAACGGCATTATTTATATCCAATTGAAATCAAAAGGGTTTATACAGTTGGCCCGAGAAATGCTTATAAGCTGCAACCTTGTTATGTAAGCGCTCTGAATCCGTTGGTTATCGGTGCTCTGGGTATAAGGGAATATAAAATTGAGCTTTTGAAAAATAATCAATAGATAATGGAGAAAGTTAACGTTATGAAATTCAATAAAATCAGTGCGGCACTATCCGGAGTGCTGTTGTTGGCGGGA
>JALTPW010000713.1 GCA_026999335.1 Chromatiales bacterium | reverse complement strand
CGCGAATCAGAATGTCGCGGTGAATACGTTCCCGGGCCTTGTACACACCGCCCGTCACACCATGGGAGTTGGCTGCAAAAGAAGTAGGTAGACTAACCTTCGGGAGGTCGCTTACCACTTTGTGGTCAATGACTGGGGTGAAGTCGTAACAAGGTAGCCCTAGGGGAACCTGGGGCTGGATCACCTCCTTTCAAGAGATTTTATCTCGGCGTAAGTGTCCACAACAGATTGCTTGATTAATGATAAAGATGAGCTCGGGTCTGTAGCTCAGTTGGTTAGAGCGCACCCCTGATAAGGGTGAGGTCGGTGGTTCAAATCCACCCAGACCCACCAATCATCGGTCATGGGGCTATAGCTCAGCTGGGAGAGCGCCTGCCTTGCACGCAGGAGGTCCGCGGTTCGATCCCGCGTAGCTCCACCATACTGACTGTTGGCTCGATTGAAATCAAAGCTAAGTGAACGATGAATTAGTCGGATAAATTAATTCAGAATAATTCATTATAAAACACTTAGCTCTGATGTTAATCAGAAAAAAGAGAGTCTCGAAAGAGGCACTCTTTGCTCTTTAAAAATTTGGGAGTTTTAATCAAGGCGCTGTAGCGAATACGGAAGTATTTGTTACGGAGATTTGAAATCTAGCTCATAGTCAGCAAAATGAAAAAGCAGAAGTTCAATTTTAAGAAGGGTTGAGCGACTGTAAAATATGATTCCAGACTTTTTGGGGTTATATGGTCAAGTGACTAAGTGCATACGGTGGATGCCTTGGCAGTAAGAGGCGATGAAGGACGTTATAGCATGCGATAAGCCCCGGGGAGTCTGCAAATTGACTTTGATCCGAGGATTTCCGAATGGGGAAACCCACCTGATTTATCAGGTATTCCTAACTGAATACATAGGTTAGGGAGGCGAACGTGGTGAACTGAAACATCTAAGTAACCATAGGAAAAGAAATCAACCGAGATTCCCTGAGTAGCGGCGAGCGAACGGGGAACAGCCCTTAAGGTGTTTTTGTTTTAGTGGAATGGTCTGGAAAGTCCGGCGATACAGGGTGATAGCCCCGTACACGAAAAAGCAATGACATTGAAAACGAGTAGGTCGGGACACGAGTTATCTTGACTGAACATGGGGGGACCATCCTCCAAGGCTAAATACTACTTACTGACCGATAGTGAACCAGTACCGTGAGGGAAAGGCGAAAAGAACCCCTGTGAGGGGAGTGAAATAGATCCTGAAACCGTATGCATACAAGCAGTAGGAGCAGACTTGTTCTGTGACTGCGTACCTTTTGTATAATGGGTCAGCGACTTACATTCAGTAGCAAGCTTAACCGAATAGGGGAGGCGTAGGGAAACCGAGTCTTAATAGGGCGTCTAGTTGCTGGGTGTAGACCCGAAACCGAGCGATCTATCCATGGCCAGGTTGAAGGTGGGGTAAAACCTACTGGAGGACCGAACCCACTTATGTTGAAAAATGAGGGGATGAGCTGTGGATCGGAGTGAAAGGCTAATCAAGCTCGGAGATAGCTGGTTCTCCTCGAAAGCTATTTAGGTAGCGCCTCGTGTCTCACTCCAGGGGGTAGAGCACTGTTTTCGCAATGGGGGCGTCAAGCTCTACTGACCGAATGCAAACTCCGAATACCTGGAAGTGCAATCACGGGAGACACACAGCGGGTGCTAACGTCCGTTGTGGAGAGGGAAACAACCCAGACCGCCAGCTAAGGTCCCAAAATCACAGTTTAGTGGGAAACGATGTGGGAAGGCACAGACAGCCAGGAGGTTGGCTTAGAAGCAGCCATCCTTTAAAGAAAGCGTAATAGCTCACTGGTCGAGTCGGCCTGCGCGGAAGATATAACGGGGCTCAAACTGTGTACCGAAGCTGCGGATGCGAGTGTTATTTATAATGCTCGCATGGTAGAGGAGCGTTCTGTAAGCCGTCGAAGGTAACCTGTAAGGGTTGCTGGAGGTATCAGAAGTGCGAATGCTGACATGAGTAACGATAATGCGAGTGAAAAACTCGCACGCCGAAAGCCCAAGGTTTCCTTCGCAACGCTAATCGGCGAAGGGTGAGTCGGCCCCTAAGGCGAGGCAGAAATGCGTAGTCGATGGGAAACAGGTTAATATTCCTGTACCGCTTTATACTGCGATGGGGGGACGGAGAAGGCTAGGTCATCCTGGTGATTGGTTATCCAGGTACAAGCGAGTAGGGAGAGGTCTTAGGAAAATCCGGGACCTTAATTCTGAGACGTGATGTCGAGCGACTACGGTCGTGAAGTGATTGATGCCATGCTTCCAAGAAAAGCCTCTAAGCTTCAGGTATAAAGTGACCGTACCCCAAACCGACACAGGTGGGCAGGGTGAGAATCCTAAGGCGCTTGAGAGAACTCGGGTGAAGGAACTAGGCAAAATGGTACCGTAACTTCGGGAGAAGGTACACCTGAGCGGGTGATCGGACTTGCTCCGTAAGCTGGCTTGGGTAGCATTAAAATGGTGGCTGCAACTGTTTATTAAAAACATAGCACTCTGCAAACTCGAAAGAGGACGTATAGGGTGTGACGCCTGCCCGGTGCCGGAAGGTTAATTGATGGGGTTAGACTTAGGTCGAAGCTCTTGATCGAAGCCCCGGTAAACGGCGGCCGTAACTATAACGGTCCTAAGGTAGCGAAATTCCTTGTCGGGTAAGTTCCGACCTGCACGAATGGCGTAATGATGGCCACACTGTCTCCACCCGAGACTCAGTGAAATTGAAATCGCTGTTAAGATGCAGCGTCCCCGCGGCTAGACGGAAAGACCCCGTGAACCTTTACTATAGCTTTGCACTGGACTTTGAATATGTTTGTGTAGGATAGGTGGGAGGCATTGAAACCGAGACGCTAGTTTTGGTGGAGCCAACCTTGAAATACCACCCTGACATGTTTGAGGTTCTAACCTCGGTCCATTATCTGGATTAGGGACAGTGTATGGTGGGTAGTTTGACTGGGGCGGTCTCCTCCCAAAGAGTAACGGAGGAGCACTAAGGTACCCTCAGCACGGTCGGAAATCGTGCAATGAGTGCAAAGGCATAAGGGTGCTTGACTGCGAGACAGACACGTCGAGCAGGTACGAAAGTAGGTCTTAGTGATCCGGTGGTTCTGTATGGAAGGGCCATCGCTCAACGGATAAAAGGTACTCCGG
>JALTPW010000712.1 GCA_026999335.1 Chromatiales bacterium | reverse complement strand
GGGTGGTGCTATGTCATAACTGCGACGCCACAGGTGCACTTGCTCATTGCCATAGTGCTGTTTGGCCCAGCCCTTATTCAGGCCCTGCAGATCACCGTAATAGCGTTCATTGAGCTTTTCCGAAACATAGATCTTAAGCTCGCTGGCGTCACCCTCTCCAGGTGTGAAGTGCTCATACCACTCGCTGCTCTGCTCATGCACGCGCACATAGTGGTCACAAAACCGATTCTGCTTGAGGACTTCATAGAGGGTGTCTTGTGCCCGCAGCAGGGTGGAGGTGAAGGCAACCTCGAAGCGCTCACCGGCAAGCAACTTACCGGCCTGCTGTGCCTCGGCCATGCCCCGCTGGCTGAGCGAAACATCGACCCAACCGGTAAAGCGATTCTGCAGATTCCAGAGGGACTCACCGTGTCGCACCAGGGTCAGACTGCCCACTTTCCCCTTCCCTATCATCCTCAACTTCCTTTGGGTGGCCGTACATAGGCCCCAGGGCCCGCATAGCGGGCCGCCACACCCAGGTGTTGTTCGATACGCAGTAACTGGTTGTATTTCTCCACTCGTTCACCGCGCGCGGGCGCCCCGGTCTTAAGGTGGCCGGTATCCAGGGCGACGGTCATATCGGCGATGAAGCTGTCCACCGTTTCTCCCGAACGGTGTGAAACAAAAGCGCCCCAGCCGTGATTGCGAGCCAGTCGCGTGGCGGCAATGGTCTCCGTCAGGGTGCCGATCTGGTTGAGTTTAATAAGCACGGCGTTGGCGATCTTGTCTTTGATACCCCGGGCGATAATCTCCGGGTTGGTGCAGAACACATCGTCGCCCACCAGTTCGATATGTTCACCCAGTTCAGCAAAATGAATCTTCCAGCCCGACCAGTCGTCCTGTGCCATACCGTCTTCCAGCAACACCAGTGGATAGCGGTCGATCAGCTTTGCGTAATAGGCCGTCATCGCAGCGGAGTCCAGGCTACGGTTCTCACTGCGTAAGTGATACTCGCCGTTTTCATAAAACTCGCTGGAGGCTGGATCACAAGCAATGCCCACATCCACTCCCGGTCTCAGGCCCGCACTGCGAATCGCCTGAACGATCAGTTCAAAAGGTTCTTCATTGGATGATACCTGCGGCGCAAAACCACCTTCATCACCAACACCGACAGAAAGACCTTTCTTTTCCAGCAATGCCTGCAATGCATGATAGACCTCGCTGCCCCATTCAAGGGCCTGGCGGAAACTGTCTGCGCCAAAGGGAGCAATCATAAATTCCTGAAAGTCCGCCCCCTGCCAGTGAGCATGAACGCCACCATTGAGAATATTCATGTGTGGCACCGGCAGGCGTGTGGCGCCCGGGCCACCGAGGTACTGGTATAACGGCAATTTGCTGGCAACAGCGGCCGCGCGCGCCACGGCCAGGGAGACACCCAGGATGGCATTGGCGCCCAGGCATGCCTTGTTCGGCGTCCCATCCAGTTCGATCATGGTCTGGTCAATCACGGCCTGCTGCCGTGCATCCATGTCCTGGAGTTTCGGCGCGATGACCTCGTTTACATTGGCCAGCGCTTGCAAGACACCCTTGCCACGAAAGCGTTTGGCATCACCATCACGCAACTCCACCGCCTCGCGGCTGCCGGTCGAGGCCCCGGAAGGTACGGCGGCACGGGCGCAGGTGCCATCCTGGAGTTCGCACTCCACCTCCACGGTGGGGTTGCCGCGGGAATCGAGGATTTCACGGCCAACCAGTGACTGAATATCGAAGGAACGATTCATGATTGTTCACCTTTACGCAACATCCAGCCAATAGTGACCAATGCCCAACCATCGAACAGCAGACTGATGCCGACATACAGCCCCACCAGCCACAGGGACGTGGTTGGCCAGCCAATCAGAAACAGGGTGGCCAGCAGGGCCGAGATAACACCATTGAAGGTCATCCAACCCCAGCCCTTGGCGGGATGAATTGACTGGGCGAGAGTGAAGCTGCCAAAGGCATCCAGCAACAGATAAAGCGCCAGTAACAGACCCACCGCCTCCACGCCGGAAATAGGATAGAACAACAACAGGCCACCGGTTATAAGCAGCAAGATCGGCTTGAGCCAGTCCATAACGCTCTTCGGGCTGTATTTATAGGTGTGAATGGCCCAGAAAGCACCGCCGATGAGCAGCAGCCAAGTGACAAAGATACTGGTTGCGAGGGACATCAAGACAGGAAATGCAATACCAACGATACCCAGAATCATCAGCAGAACACCTGTCACCAAGGTATAAGGACCGAATTTTTTAAAAACATTATTATCAATAGGAAGAATATTCATTTTAATCTCTGAGAATTCAATTTTCCGCAACTCAGCTAAAAGAACCTACTTTTGCTATTACTGCGGGGGTGTGTATTTCTCTCGGTTTCCAGATTCAGAAACAGCTCAATTATGTTCTACCGACATGACGATACCATTTTTCGTCACGATTCTGACGTGCTGCCCAACAGAAAATTTCTGGCCTTTGGCAATAACAACAACCGAATCACCGTTATCCAGATCAACCATCAACTCCTGTGCATTCGCCTTGCCAACTTCATTGCCGGCATAGGCACCCAGCAATCCGCCAGCCAGTGTCGCCAGCGTATTACCACGCCCCCGGCCCATGGTCGATCCGAGTACGGCGCCCGTGATGGCACCCAGAAAGCCACCCGTTCCACTGTCCTTGATAATCACGGGCTTGATGTCTGTAATCCTGCCATCTTCATAGTGCATAAGGTAGGCCGTAGATTCAGGGTTGACCTCACTTACCCCACTGGAGGCACATGCTCCCAGAGTCAACAACATCATAATCAGGGTAACGGAAAATAGTCTACTCATGACATCCTCTCATCATAATTTTGTTGTACTCGGACTGTTGTCGATCACCGACGGGATCGGATTCAGAGACCCGATCCCGCCTAAACAAAGCTCAGCTGTTATCCCACAAATATGGATGTTCGTAGTATTTCCACATATGATCAGGATAGTAGGTCGGATCCCACTGCCCGGGTATACTCTTGTCGAACCATTGATCCCATGGATAATTGGCACCATAACTGGTCACCGTTAGTTGGTTGTCCACCGCCCAAATACCCGCGGTACGAAACGCGACACGGCCAGCTTCACGGCGTTCGGATCCACTATCGACTTCCCCTTTCAGAGT
>JALTPW010000711.1 GCA_026999335.1 Chromatiales bacterium | reverse complement strand
GTCATTCCCGCGCAGGCGGGAATCCAGAGTGTAGAAAACTTTGAGCGCTCTGGATGAATCGCTCCGGTGAAAACCGGATCCCGGGACGGCAATCTCTGGATTCCGGCTAAAAACAGGCCGGAATGACGATAATCGCAGCACCAAAAATAGGCGCTTTTCTTAAAAAACCTACTTTTGGTCGGCGAGCTGCAGGGAATTCGACCCAAAGAGATTAAACCATGATTGAACTGACACACATTATTGATGCAGTGATGGATAAACGTGGCGACATCGATGGCCGACTGACCCTGCCCATCGAACAACGTGTGCGCAGTCGCCTGCGCGCCAGGTTGGACGATGGTCGGGACGTTGGTCTGTTTTTGCCACGCGGCACCCTGTTGCGAGGTGGTGATCGACTGAGCAATGGTGACGGCCTGGTCATTGAACTGATCGCCGCGACCGAAACCGTTTCCACCCTCCATTGCGATGATCCCACCCTGCTGGCCCGTGCGGCCTATCACCTGGGCAATCGTCACATTCCCTTGCAAGTGGAAAAGGGTTGGCTACGTTACCAGCACGACCATGTATTGGATGACATGCTGCGACAAATGGGCCTTACACCGATTATTGAGCAAGCCCCCTTTGAACCGGAGGCCGGCGCCTATCAACAGGCCGCTGAAGGCCACCATCATTCACACAGCCATTCACACAGCCATTCACATAACCACGAATAAGGAACACCCTATGAAATCAAAAATACTGCTGACCATTGGCGTAGCTCTGACCTCCCCGTTGGCGCAGGCACATGACACTGGCTCGTCAACGGGTCTGCTGGCCCATGCCTGGGCCCACGGTGTTGAAATGGCGGGCACAGGATTCATTGTCGGGATTTTACTCATCGCCGCCCTGCTCATCGGCCTGTCCAGGCTGTTGGGTGGCGCGCACTCTGCACGGATACAGGCAAAAACAACAAACCATGCCTGACATTGAATTATCCAATCCTGGCCTGCCAGGCCTGCGTCTACTGCAGTTAATCAGTCCCAACCTGCCGACCGGTGCCTTTGCCTATTCGCAGGGGCTGGAGTGGGCCGTTGAGTGCGGCTGGATACAAAACAAAACAGACACTTGTCACTGGTTGAAATCCATATTGGACGACAGCCTGCAAACTCTCGAACTGCCCCTTTTAGTCCGGCTGTTTGATGCCGCAAACAGCAACCATCACGAGGAATTCCACTACTGGGCTCAATGGCTGTACGCCTGTCGTGAAACCTCTGAGCTACGCCACGAAGAACGACAGCGGGCACGGGCCCTGCTCAAGGTATTGCAACAGCTACCCGACAGCCACGACTGGCCGCAGCTGGAAAACTGGCGCCCTTCGCTCATGTGTTGCCAACTGGCAGCTTATGCACTGGCCGCACACCATTGGCGGATTCCCTTGCAGGATTTACTCACGGGTTACACCTGGAGCTGGCTGGAAAACACGGTTGCGGCCGCTATCAAACTGGTGCCGCTGGGACAAACCGAAGGCCAGCAACTCCTGTACCAATTCAGCGCGGAAATTAACGCCGCCGTTGAGCATGCCATCGCACTTGAAGATGACGCCATAGGCACCAGCACACCGGCCCAGGCCATTGCCAGCAGCCTGCACGAAACCCAGTACAGCCGTTTATTCAGATCCTAACCCAAATGAACGGGATAAGTACCTTCATGAAATAATTTTCTACAAAATACGCAGAAAATCAAAGTACTAAATTAAGTGAGGAATAAAATATGAATTCAAAGGCCCCCCTGCGCGTTGGTGTCGGCGGCCCGGTCGGCTCCGGCAAGACCGCCCTGCTTGAGCGATTATGCAAGGCCATGCGCGATGACTACGACATCGCCGTGGTCACCAATGATATTTATACCCGCGAAGACCAACGCATCCTCACTGAAGCGCAGGCACTGGAAGCAGAGCGCATCGTCGGCGTAGAAACCGGCGGTTGCCCGCATACCGCCATTCGCGAAGATGCTTCCATGAATCTGGCCGCCGTGGAGGATCTGTCGCAGAAATTTCCGGGCCTCGACATCATCTTTATCGAAAGCGGTGGCGACAACCTCAGCGCGACCTTCAGCCCGGAACTGGCGGATCTGACGATTTATGTCATTGACGTCGCTTCCGGTGAAAAAATCCCGCGTAAAGGCGGCCCCGGCATTACCAAGTCTGACCTTCTGGTCATCAACAAGATTGATCTTGCCGAGATGGTGGGTGCATCCCTGGAGGTCATGAACACCGACAGTCAGCGCATGCGCGGCAGCAAGCCCTTTGTCTTTACCCAGCTAAAAACCTGTGAAGGTCTGGATGTTGTGATTGATTTTTTAATCCGTGAGGGGATGTTGATGACAAGCCAATAAATCACGTTGCTCGTCCCATAAGCCTTCTCTCAATATCTGAGTCGCACACCTTCGATAAAACCGCGTAAGACCTGGTCGCTGCAGGCACGGTAGTGTTTGTGGCCTGGCTTGCGAAACAGTGCACTTAATTCATGCTTGCTGAGGTGCACATCGGCTGACTCGAGAATTTCCAATATATCGTCGGCCTGCAAATCCAGCGCGATCTTTAGTTTTCTGAAAACAATATTGTTATTGATACTCTGTTCCGGGTCTGGCTGCGGCCCTTCCTTTTTGCCGCGCTGATCATTAATCAATCCATTGAGAAAAATAGCTAAATGGATGTCACTGCATGCTTGAAATCCGGGCTCATCGTCATTCTTCAACCAGGCAGCCACGCTTTCAGGCGTCACCTGATACTCTGCAAGCGCAAAAATGTTAACGATTTCTGAATCATCAACGTTGAAAATCTGCTGGACACTACGCAAAACATCACCATTCGTCACAAACATTTCCCTCAATCCGGCGCAATACTGCAACTCAATAATCACCCGCTAAAACGGCTGGGTTACTTATGTAGGGTGGGCACTTGTACCCACGCATCAGACCGTTATCTGTTATTCCGCGTGGGCACACAAAAGACGTGCCCACCCTACTGGACTGCCAATAAAAGCTCACCTCCATATCCAATCAAGGATATTACTCTTGTCGCCTTTTATCACGCTGACTGGATCGGCGTTTATTGCGTTCATCGAGGCTCTTCAGAAATGACTTCAGCGCCTGTTCACCCCACTCTTTAGCCTCGGATTCACTGCAAAACCCATCCTGGCTCTTAGAAACCATTGTTTTTTTTGAGGTCACCCGGCGGATGATTTCTGCGCGCCAACCGGCAGTGGCCTGCACCACCCGATAGTCGTATTTCTTAGCTTTCGCCATTTCGCGTTACTTCCTGGAATTTCAAAACCATTAATTTGATGGGGTTATTGAGGTTGACCGTACCCGGTAATAAACCACGAAACCGGTGGTCAATCTGGCTGGCATCCGGCCTGAGCAAGCGTTGCCGGGAGCAGCGCGTATTGTAGCGCACTACACCGGCATTCTCATTGTGCAAAAACGGAGACTTAATCGTGTCTGACAGGCCAATCAATACCGTTCATCCATAGCCTATAAACTTATCCCACCTGGCTGCCGATGGAATAGCAGATCCTTGCCAGATACCGATAACTGTGCAAACAGGGACACGGATGCCATGAGCCTGCGAAGTAAAATCATTGTCATTACCATGATTGCCACCACCCTGATGGCATCACTGGTGTACTTTGGTTTTGAAACCAAGTCGCGCATCCTCAGCGTTGAAGCACAGTGGCATGATTTCAATGAATATGCCGCCAAGAGCAACTATGCACTGGCCAGAATCAATACCCATTTCGGTTATGGTGGATTTATCCATTATTTCAAGAATTACATCCTTCATCAGACAGACGATCTGCTGCCCAAGATCGATGAAAATCTACACGAAACCTACCACGCCATTGAGGAATATCGCAGCCTGTCCCGCTCGGATGAAGAAACACAGGCGCTGGAAAGTCTACTCCATGTCGTCAATATCTATCGGTCAAAATATAAGTTTGCCCGCAAACTCATCGCTGAAGGCAACACGCCCCGTGAGGTCGAAATCCACGTACAGGTCAACGACACCCCCGCCCTGACGGCGATTGACTTTCTGACCCGCAATGCCCTTGAGCAGAGCCGGAAACGTGAGCGGGAAACCGGTATGCAATTAGCGGGTACCATCAGTTTTATCAATCTGGGTGCGCTGCTGATCCCGGTCATCGCCCTGGTTGCCGGCCTGCTGATTATCTTCATTCGTCGGATCATGGAAGCGAATCAAAATACCACCGCGGCCAAGGCCTACGCCGAATCACTGGTGGAGGCCGCCCCCGATGCCTGGCTGATCGTGGATTCCGGCGGGTATATCAGCGGCGTCAATGCCCGAACGGTATCCATGTTCGGTTATAGCAAGGAAGAAATACTAGGCATGAAGGTCGAATCCCTGATGCCTCCCCGCCTGCGACGTCAGCACGTTGGTCAAAGAACGACCTTCTTTGCCAAGCTACTGTCCCGGCCGATCGATAAGAGTGGTGATCTCATCGCCATATCGAAGGATGGCCGGGAATTTCCGGTCGAGATCTCCCTCAGCCACACGCGGAAAAATGACCTGTCACTGGCCATCGCCGCCATGCGGGATGTCTCGAAAAAACGCAAGGCCGAGCAGCGTCTTCGCCTCACCCAGCAGGTGTTTGAAATTACTGCAGAACCTATTCTCATCACCGACAGTGAGAAACACATACTCGACATGAATGATGCATTCTGCCGCCTGACCGGGTACAACCGCGAGGAATTGATGGGACAAACGCCGGCGATGCTGAGTTCTGGACGACATGACGCGGACTTTTATCAATCCATCTGGCAGTCACTGGAAAACAACGATCATTGGCAGGGCGAAGTCTGGAACCGTCACAAGGATGGCGAGGCCCGTCCGAACCTGGTCACCATCAGCGGCGTCAAGAACCATAGTGGCCAGGCAACCCACTTTGTCGCCACCTATTCGGATATCAGCAGCCTGAAGGAAAACGAAGATCGCCTGGAATTGCTCGCCCACTTCGACCAATTGACCAGTCTGCCCAACCGCATGCTGTTCCATGACCGTTTGCGTGGCGCACGCGCACGCGCCCATCGCAACCAGACCATCGTCGCCGTCATGTACGTCGATCTGGATGGTTTCAAGGCCGTCAACGATACCCTGGGACACGCCGCCGGAGATCAGTTACTGGGCAAGGTGGCAGCGCAGTTGCGCGCCTGTGTGCGTGAGGACGATACCGTCGCCCGTCTCGGCGGAGACGAATTTGCCGTATTGTTCAATGGACTGGAGGACGCCGCCCTCATCGAACAACTGGCCGAGCGCATCGTCAACAGCCTGAACATCTGTGTGGACTGTGACAGTGGCCCGTTGCAGGTCAGCGGCAGCGCCGGCATCAGCATCTATCCGCTGGATGGCGAAAACGAGGACAGCCTGCTGGAACGTGCGGACCAGGCCATGTACGAGGCCAAACGACGCGGCAAACGACAATACTGTTTCTATGGCGACATCAAAAACAACCTGGGCTGAGTTCGCTATTTCTACTTAACCCGAATGAACTGGATAAGTACCTTCACGAAATAATTTTCTACAAAATACGCAGAAAACCCGGGGGTGCTCTCAACCATTTCAACAGTCCTGCCGAAATGATTGAAAACACCCCCTAAGGTACTAATTCATCAAATCGACACGCTTGCCCTGTTCGCGCAGGCGATCTGCGCGCACATCGATATAGCGCTGAAATTCCGGCTCATCGCGATAGGCCCCGGAGGCCACGTAGTCCAGTATCGACTGTAGATGGAAGGCCTTCAGGTAGGCCTCGGCGCGAAATACCTCGTTGCCCGCTTTATCCAAAAACAGCAGTGACGGTGCATAGTTGATCTGTAGTTTTTTCGCCCACTGACGGGCGCTGAGGGATTCCCCGCGTGGCGTCTTCAGCATCTCGTCCGACCACATATCCACCTGGAAGACATCAAAACGCGCAAGCTGCTCGCGGCTCTGCGGACGTTTGAAGATGTCCAGATGCAGCTCATCGCAATTGGGACACTGTTTCTGCTCAAACAGCACCAGCCGGTAACCACTGCTGGAACGGGGCGCGGCCGCCAGTTGATCCAGTGGCAGAATAAACGCCTCGCGGTGCAGTTTGCCGCCGACAGGCGCCGACTTGACCCGCTGATAATACTCGGCAAAGCGCTCCTTTTTTTCGCCGTGTTGGGCAATATACTCCAGCGCCGCCTTGAACTTGGCGGGCTTGTAATAGCCATTGACACGCAGGGCAAGCTCGCCCTGCTCATCGAGAAACAGCAGTGTCGGCGTAAACATGACACGCATCTTCCGGGCAAACGCCTTTTCGCTCATGGTCTCGCCATCCAGCCAGGTCACCTCGCGGTCACCCCACATGTTGATGGCCAACACATCCACCGTGGCACGCGCCTTGTCGGCGATATCCTGCTGGGCAAAGTTGACTTCGATAAGCTTCTTGCAATAAGGACAGCCATCCTGATGAAAATAGAGCACCAGACGCTTGTTCGCCGCCGTGGCTTCGGCGATGTCCTCGGCAATGTCCATAAAGGAATTCTTGAACCAGGCCGGCAACTCAATGGAGCCGGGGTTGGTCAGGTCTTCGTTCAGCTCTCCCTCTTTCAGCCCCGCCACCGCAACCGGCAAAACGGCCAGCAATAACAACACCAATAACCCTCTTCGTAACATTACATTCCCCTCGGTGATGCCACGACAAACTCGTGTCACCAGCGTAATTGTGACCACTGACAGCAAAAATCATTTCAATAATACAGACAATAGATCAGACCAACCCGATTCCCAAGCAACCGACTCTGAAACAGGACAAATGGCCAGTACAAACGACACCTTTTCGCCGCATCGACGGGCAAAAACCTGCCATTAAATTGACGCAATCCTGACGCTCGACTTACATATGTCTCATAACCTTATGAATATACTGCTTTTCACGAAATCTACACAAAGCTGGCATGCTTTTCGCTAGTCACGATACACAATCCAAAATGCATCTGAGACGTTGATACCAACAATGATAACCACTGGAGAAATCAGCATGTCACCCATCAGTAATAGCGGAAACCTGGTGCCACTGTTCGAAGAAAACACGTTTGATGAAACACCCATGGATGTCAGCCATCTGCTGCAGCTTTCCAGTCAGTTGCAGACCAGCCTGGACATCGAAAGCATTCTCACGGAGTTCAGTGAGAACATCCAGTCCATCGTGACACATGGGCACCTGAGCTATGAACATGAAGAGCAGGAGATCGCCTTTAGCGTGGGTAAGAGCGCCCGCCACAAGGTGTCCTACCGGCTGACCGTCAACGATGAAGTCTTGGGGACACTACTCATCAGCCGCCGCCGCAAGTTCAAAGCGGAAGAGTGTCGACAGCTGGAAAACCTGCTGTGCACACTGCTGTACCCGTTACGCAACGCCTTGCTCTATCACTCCGCCCTGAGCGCTGCCCACAAGGATCCGCTCACGGGCATCGGCAATCGCGCCGCTCTCAACGAAGTACTGGATCGGGAAATCGAACTGGCTCAGCGCCATCAGCGTCCATTGGGCATGATTGTCATCGACATCGACCACTTCAAATCCATTAACGATACCTATGGCCACTCGATTGGCGATTGCCTGCTAAAGGCCATGGCCAACTGTGCAGACAACACCATTCGCCTGTCAGATCAGCTGTTCCGCTACGGTGGTGAAGAATTCGTGGTGCTGTTGCCGGAAACCGATGGCAAGGGTGTCAAACGACTGGCCGACCGTATTCGTCGCAATGTCGCCGAGATGGACTGCGCCTGTGAAGGCAAGCATATCAAGATGACGGCCAGCTTTGGCGTTGCCACCCTGCGTAAGGATGAGGACGGCAAGGCACTCTTTGCACGCACCGACCAGGCCCTGTATCAGGCCAAGAAAGACGGCCGTAACTGTACGCGTATCGCAAAATAACTCTACTCCGTTACATTTAACTTGCCGAATAAACATTCCCGCCCAAGGGGGGGTATTGGGAGGAATTTACTCGCTACGCATTGCTCAATGCTTGTTCGCAGCAAGCCGTGGGAAATTGACCCCTCAGAGATGAAAGTAACAAAGTAGAAATAATCCGCGCCACCGTCAACGGTTTCAAGCCGCAGTCAGACAGTTCGCCGCCAACGAACAGGTTTCACACAGGGGCTGTTTCCTGCATGCATGCTTGGCATGCCGCACGATGAGGGCATGATATTCATTGAATAGCGCAACATCCATCGGCAACGCGGCCTCAAAATGACCCCGCAGGGTTTCATAACCCAGCGTCCCGTGCAGCAGACCCAGGCGCGAAAACAGGCGCCGGGTATAGGCATCGATGACGAATACCGGCCGTTCGAAGGCATACAGCAATATAGCGTCCGCCGTCTCTGGCCCCACCCCATTCACCGACAGCAGGCCGTGACGCAGTTCATCGGTCGACCACCGGCTCAATGCCTCGAAACCACCCCGGGCGAGATACCAGCGGCAGAAATTCTGCAAGCGTGTCGCCTTGATATTGAAATAGCCGGATGGCTTCAGCCATGCCGCCAGCCGGTCATGCCCACAGCCGGCAATCACCTCTGCCGCCAGCGCATCGTTTTTTTTCAGATTGGCAATGGCCTTTTCCACATTGCCCCACGCCGTGTTCTGCGTGAGTATCGCGCCCACCATGACCTCGAAGGGCGTATCCCCCGGCCACCAGTATTGGGGGCCATAGGCCGCCAATAAATCATCAAATACCGCGTGCAGTGACATTCAGTGAATTTTTAGCAGGTGGAACAAGCGTAGGAGCGGGCCATGCCCGCGATGGGTGAAGTGGAAAGGCTATCAAATTGTTTCCCCCCCCTTCATCGCGGGCATGGCCCGCTCCTACCTGGCCGGCATCATGGCTTGGAATTTCTGTCTATCAGCACCGCTGTCATCCACGATACGTTGCAATGGGATCTTGTCGTCAGCCAACGCTG
>JALTPW010000710.1 GCA_026999335.1 Chromatiales bacterium | reverse complement strand
TCCCAGCGGCGATGACGTGGCCGACGCCACGCGCATCAATACCCTCATCGAGGAGCAGGTACGCAAGGCGCCAGAACAATATCTGTGGCTGCACCGACGCTTCAAGACCCGGCCTGTGGGCGAGGCGCCGTTTTACGAAAAATGATTTGCCACAGAGACACGCAGCACACAGAGATTTTTATGCGTAAATGAGTAAACCTGCCAACAGCTTTATACCGCAAAGGACGCAAAGTACCGCAATGAGATAGCCGCGCACAGACAGTCTTCGCGTTCCTTTACGATAATTTGCTCTGTGTTCTCCGTGCCTCTGTGGCAAAAAATAACTACGATAGGTAGCCTTCCAACAGCCCCAGCAACCGTTCCAGCGCGCCGCGGTTTTCCGCCACCAGCTTGCGCCCGGCCTCACCCATCTCTGCACGCAGAGCGGCATCTCCCAGGAGTTCACCCACCACCGCCGCCAGTTGTTCACTGTTTTCAATACGCCGTGCGGCACCGCTCTCCAGCAGATCACGGCTGATCTCACTGAAATTGAACAGGTGTGGGCCGAACACCACCGGCACACCCAGCGCCGCCGGCTCCAGCATGTTGTGCCCACCCACCGGCACCAGACTGCCAGCAACGAAGGCCACATCCGCCACCGCGTAGAACAGCAACAGCTCGCCCAGACTGTCGCCCACAAACACGCCGGTCTGCGCAGCACAGGGCTTGCCTTCACTACGCAGCATCACCGCATAGCCGCGCTTGCGGGCCAGGGCCTCCACGCGTGCAAAGCGTTCAGGATGACGTGGCACCAGCAATAATAAGGCATCAGGACGTGTCTCACGCAGTCGGGCAAAGGCATCCAGCACTTGCTCATCTTCACCCTCGTGGGTGCTGGCGGCGATCCACACCGGGCGTGAGACACCCAGCTCGCGGCGCAGTACCTCGGCACGGTCATCGAGATCACCGGGTATACGCTGATCAAATTTGAGATTGCCCATCACCGTCACGCCCTCGGCACGCGCACCCAGATCGCGGAAACGCCCCGCATCGGCCTCATTCTGGGCGGCAATCAGGGTGATGTCGGCCAGCGTCTCACGGATAAGACCACCCAGCCTGCCATAGCCTGCCGCGCTGCGCGCCGACAGGCGGGCATTGGCGACCAGTAGCGGGATACGGCGGCGTGCGCACTGACGAAACAGATTGGGCCACAGTTCGGTTTCCATCATCAATGCCAGACTGGGACGGGTCTTGTCGAGGAAACGCCGCACGACACCGGGCAGGTCGTAGGGAAAATAGACATGGAGTACATGTCCACCGGGCTGGCCGATAAACTGATCGCCAAACAGGGCCTGCACCCGTTCCGAGCCGGTGGGTGTGGTGGTGGTGATCACCAACGAACGCTGCGGATAACGCGCCAGCAACTCGCGAATCAGGGGCGCCGCCGCCAGCGCCTCACCCACGGAGACGGCATGTATCCAGATAGGCTCATGCAACTCGGGGGCGGAAAAGAAACCAAGACGTTCGCCCCAACGATGCCAGTAACCGCGATTACGCACACCCCGCCACACCAGACGTACTAGCACGATGGGCAACAGGAGATAGAGGGTGACGCTGTAGAAAATTCTCACGGTAAGCAGGCGAATGGGGATCGGTGCGTGATCATAGCACAGAGGGTTTACAACACCTTTTTTCAACACAACGACGCAAAGGCATTAGACCATATACCTCTTATAGCCAATTGAATTTACTTATCTCAGCAATAAACTCAGTAATTAGCACTATCAAAATATGCTGATATATAATCGCTGGCCGGGCGTTATCGCAAACAGGCAAGGGATTGATCCATGTCGAATATCAACACTACCCCGACGCCAGAAGAAGGCGTCGAGGTCAAGAACACCACCTGCTACATGTGCGCCTGCCGCTGCGGCATCCGCGTCACCCTGCGTGATGGCGAGATACGCTACATCCAAGGCAACCCGGATCATCCCCTCAATAAAGGCGTGATCTGTGCCAAAGGATCCTCCGGCATCATGAAGCAATATTCACCGGCTCGCCTGACCAAGCCGCTGAAACGTCGCGAAGGTGCCGAGCGTGGCGCAGCCGATTTTGAGGTTATTTCCTGGGACGAGGCCTTCGACATCATGGAGACCCGCCTGCGCCACCTGCGCGCGACCGACCCAAAAAAATTCGCCCTGTTCACCGGCCGCGACCAGATGCAGGCACTCACTGGCCTGTTCGCCAAAAACTTCGGCACCCCCAACTACGCCGCCCACGGCGGTTTTTGTTCCGTGAACATGGCCGCCGGCATGATCTATACCATCGGCGGTTCCTTCTGGGAGTTCGGCGGCCCGGATCTGGAGCGCTCCAAGTTGTTCGTGATGTTCGGCACCGCCGAGGATCATCACTCCAACCCGCTGAAGATCGAGCTGGCCAAGTTCAAGCGCAGCGGTGGCCGCTTCATTTCCATTAACCCGATCCGCACCGGTTACTCGGCCATTGCCGACGAGTGGGTGCCCATCAAGCCCGGCACCGACGGCGCCATGATCCTCGCCATGATCCACGAGATCATCAAGACCGGACTCTACGACCGCGACTTTCTCACCCAGTACTCCAACGCCGCGCAGCTGGTCAACCAGGATACCGACAGCGACGAGTTCGGCTTGCTGGCGCGCGGCCTGGAACTCGACGAAGGCAAAATCCACCCCCACGATGAACTGTGGTGGGATCGCGAGACCGGCAAGGCCGTACAGACCCACACCCCGGATGCCGACCCCTTCCTGCTGGGTGACTTCATCCTGGAAGACGGCACTCCGGTAAAACCCGGCTTCCAGCTGCTGGTGGAGCGGGTCAAGGACTACACCCCGGAATGGGCCGCCGACATCACCGGCGTACCCGCCGAGACCATTCGACGTCTGGCCCACGAAATGGGCATTACCGCGCGCGACGAAAAAATCGAACTGCCCATTGCCTGGACCGACGCATGGGGCAATGAGCACGAGTCCGTCACCGGCAACCCGGTATCATTCCATGCCATGCGCGGCCTGGCCGCTCACTCCAACGGCTTCCAGTCGACCCGCTCGCTGTCGATCCTGATGTCCATCCTCGGCACCATCGACCGCCCCGGCGGCTTCCGTCACAAGGCGCCCTTCCCGCGCCCCATCCCGCCCTGCCCCAAGACTCCCAACAATGCGC
>JALTPW010000709.1 GCA_026999335.1 Chromatiales bacterium | reverse complement strand
CCATGATGTGACCGTCGGGGCGCACCTCGCGGTACATCTGCGCCAGGGTGGCCTCGGTGAACTTCAGCGTCATACCCAGCAGACCGGCGATAATCATCCACAGGGTCGCGCCGGGGCCACCAATGCTGATGGCGATGGCCACACCGGCAATATTGCCCAGGCCGACGGTGGCCGACAACGCCGTGGTCAGCGCCTGAAAGGGGCTCACTTCACCCTTGTCATCCGGGCGGCTATAGCGACCGCGCAGAATGGCGATGGAATGGCGGAATACGCGCACATTGATAAAACCCATACGCAGGGTCATATAGACCGAACCGACAATCAGCCAGGCGACGATGAAGGGAAAATCCACGCCATCCATGAAGAACAGAATATTGAAAAAAAACACTGCGGCGAGATAGCCGTTGAGCACACCGAACCAGTCATCCAAGGTACGTGTTGTCTCGCTATCGGCAAAAGCAAGGCCGCTGAACAGTGTCAGGCAGATAAAAATCAAGGCCATAACGGCCTTTGGGGATTGCAACATTTCGGCTCCGTAGCAGGGGGAATAGCGACTCAGCGGGCTATTATTGGGCATTCCGCCGCGTGGGCCAAGAAAACGTTAAAAAAAACCCCTCCAGAACCCGGCCTGAGGCAAATACACGAGCTTTTTATTCTTGGACATTTCGCCGCATGGGCCAAAAAATGTTAAAAAAACCCTCCAGAATCCGGCCCAGGGCAAATACACGACATTCTTAATCTGTAGGGTGGGCACTGCCCACCATTCACTGCGAGGATAGAGCGTCATTGCCGGGCGTCACCCCGAAGGAAAGAAGACGACCGACAACTTACCGTCACGACAACCAACGATAAATCTCCGTGCTCGCCATGTCGCATTGTTTGCAACTGCCGCCACAGGCGGGCATCAGGGTCGAACGTTCGACCTTCCCCTTGCGCACCCACAGCTCCAGCATGCCGCGCACGGCCTCGGGATCACTGTCGAAATGCAGCGCAATATCGCCCAGTGTGGCCTGGCCTCGATCACGCAGATAGTCCCTCATCTCAGACAGAATCACGCGTCCGCCCCAGCCGTCGCCACAGTCCGTCCGGCACGGCTCCAGCGCACCAAGCCGAACAACACGCCCGCCACCAAGGCCAACAACAGGCCGATGAGCAAGGCCGACGAAGCCGGATGCTGTAAGAACGTCGCCACCTGATAGAACACACTGGCCACCACATAGGCCAGCACCGTGGTCCAGGCCACCACGAAGGCCGCCCAGGGCTTGCCGACTTCACGGGCAATGGCGCCGATGGTGGCCACGCAGGGTGAATAGAGCAGGATGAACAACATGTAGGCAAAGGCCCCGGCCTGACCGTCGAAGCGCGAGGCCATGGCGCCAAAAGTACCTACGGCCACCGCCTGCGCCTTGGCAGCGGCGCTCGTATCGCCGATCTCACCCACGTCCAGGCCGATAGGATCGGTAAAGGCACCGCCCAATGCAGCAAGGTTTTCCGGCACCGTGGCCGCGGCGGTGCGGATGGCGGCCCAGAAATCGAAGGCCTGCTCGGTCTGCGTGATCCCTGCATCCTCGTTGGCTAGCCGCGAATAGAGGGTATCCAGGGTGCCCACCACCACTTCCTTGGCCAACACACCGCTAAAAATACCCACCGTAGCGGGCCAGTTGTCTTCGTGCAGACCCATGGGCGCAAAGGCCGGGGTCAACTGCTGGCTGATAACGCTGAGCACCGAGTGCTCGGTGTCTTCATTGCCGAAGGAACCGTCGGTGCCGATGGAATTGAGCACGTTAATGATCGCCACCATGATCACGATCACCAACCCGGCCTCCTTGAGGAACAACCACACCCGATCCCAGGTGCGCAACAACACGCCCTTCAGGGTCGGCCGGTGGTAGGTCGGCAGCTCCATCATAAAACCGTCGGACTCGCCGTGTAACAGGGTGCGTTTCATCACCAGTCCAGTGAGCACAGCGGCGGCGATGCCGATCAGATACAGTAGAAAAACGATGTTCTGGCCATTGTCCGGAAAAAAAGCAGCGACGAACAGGGCGTACACCGGCAGGCGCGCACCACAGGACATGAAGGGATTCATCAGAATGGTTAGCTTGCGCTCGCGCTCACTCTCCAGGGTGCGTGTGGCCATCACCGCCGGTACATTGCAGCCGAAGCCGACGATGAGCGGCACGAAGGCCTTGCCCGGCAAACCGATGGCGCGCATGAAGCGATCCATGACAAAGGCGGCGCGGGCCATGTAGCCGCTGTCCTCCAGTGCCGACAAAAACAGATACAGGGCGGCGATGATGGGAATAAAGGTGGCGACGATGGTCAGTCCGCCACCGATGCCGTCGGCCAGCAACACGGAAAGAAACGGCGGCATCCAGCCCTCACTCAGCGATTTAAAGCCATCGACGAAGATGGCATTGCCGATGCCGTCGAAAAAATCGATGAAGGTGCCACCGAGATTGATGGTGAACATAAACATCAGGTACATCACCAACAAAAACACCGGGATACCGAACCCGCGATGCAGCACCACGGCGTCGATGCGGTCGGAGACGGTCTTGCCCAGCCTGCCACGCTGGCGCAGCACGCGCCGGGCCAGCGCATGGGCGTGGCCAAAACGGCTGTCCGGCAGATAGATATCGATGTCTTCGCCGACCCGCTGCTCAATGCCGTGGCGCAGTGCATCGATACGCGCATGCAATGCGCCATCGGCCAGCGCCAGAACCTGCGGATCACCCTCCAGCATTTTCAGGGCCAGCCAGTGGGCATAATGACAGCTGAGCCCAGCGGCCAACGCCTGCACCGCGGGCAGCAGTTCACTGATGGCCTCCTCCACGACCTCATCGTGGGCCAGACGGAAACCACCGCTGGCCTCCCCCGTGCGCACCGACAGGATGGCGGCCTTCAGTTCCTCCAAGCCCTCGCCACGCGGCGCCACCACCGCCACCACCGGACAGCCCAGCTCCTCGCTGAGGCGCGTGATGTCGATGTCCATGCCCTGCTTGCGCGCCACGTCCATCATGTTCAGTGCCAGCACCATGGGCACACCCATTTCCAGCAGTTGCACGGTGAAATAGAGGTTGCGCTCCAGATTGGAGGCATCGACGACATTGATGATGAGACCGGCATCGCCGGAAAGCAGATACTGGCGCGTCACTTCCTCGTCGGGCGAGGCACT
>JALTPW010000708.1 GCA_026999335.1 Chromatiales bacterium | reverse complement strand
CAGCATAATATGGATCAAAGTGACGTACTTCTCCGCTCGATAGCAGGAAAAAGGACGGTTGACAGGGAGGCAAGAAAAAGCTTAGCTTATTTCAAGCCACTGAATATAAGTAAAAAGAGTAAAAAGAAAAAGGGGACGTTACCCAATACCAGTAAAAAGGGGACGTTACCCAATACCCAGACGACTCCTCACGAAATCGCCCTTGCCGTCGGCTAGTAGTCGCAATCCACTTTGGTATACTCACTACCATGGATCGATTTTCCTACAGGGGACTTTCACCCCATAAGTCATGCCCATGCTGGGCGTACACAAGACCAATCAACACGGACAGTCCTCTGCGGCGCTTGAATTATGCATTCCGCTACTTTCCATTATTTCACAATTCAAATGCCACTCCGGCCTGCCGGTTATTGGCAACGTTGTTAAGGATGAGGAAGTGAATATTCCAATAATTAAAACCGAAAGATTAATTTTGCGTTCATATAATATGGATGATTTAGACGAGTACGCTAAAATGTGCTCCGATAGTGAGTTCATGAAATTTATTAGCGGAAATACACTAAATTACGAACAAACTTTAGAAAATATCGCTATCATCCAAGGGCATTGGATGTTGCGTGGTTATGGCATTTGGGCGATTGAGTGTGTTCAAACAGGTACCTTTGTTGGTCGGGCTGGTTTACTCAATCTTTATGGTTGGCCCGGCATCGAAGTTTGCTGGGCATTATTACCAGACCATAGAGGCAAAGGGTTCGCAACAGAGGCAGTAAGAGCTGCTATAAATTGGACTTTTAATAATAAGGTTACGGATTGCCTTATAAGCTTAATTCACCCGTATAACGTCAAGTCAATCGCGGTAGCTGAACGCGTTGGCGAGGTGTTTAAAGAGCAGATAGCATTTAAAGGCAACCCAGCAAAAGTCTATGAAATATGTAGTAAAAAAAACGCATAACAAAAACCTGCATAGGACGTTTTGTTCCGCGGCTCATTTGTGCTGCCGCTACTCTATAGCACAAATATTCGACTCCACAGTATTTAAGTAGATCACGTGACTTCGATATCTTGTACCCAAAGCACTTCGCGGGGCAGGCTCTGCCATATCGCCTCCAGTCTAAGCCTCATATGATGTTCTTGTCATAGGAGGCAATCTCTGACGCCCCCACAAAATTAGCGCCTCTCCTGGGTTTCATAGGCTCAAACCAGGCTACGTTTCTGCGCAATCTATTGAAATAATAAATTTTCATCCAGAGTCAGGGGTACAGATAAAACTTACTAAAGCCATGCATGTAGGATGGTCACTGTGGCCATGCGGTTGACACATATTTCACGTGGGCATGAAAAGCCTGCCCACCCTACTAGCCAGCACTTAGCACCTGTGCGACAAACATGATGAGAACTTCTTTAGACGGAAAAAATCTTTCCCGGTATTCGGGAAGTCATTTTTCAATCTTATCGAAAAAGAGATCATAGCAGGTTAAAAATACTCTGGCAGTAGCTTTTGAACCGCTGAGACCGGATAAAACACTGTTGGATATAGGCAGAGTTGGCGGTATGATACATAGCAATCTTCTCCCTGTTGTTTAAAAATTATTTTAACCCCTGAGTGAATCTTGGGCCAATTGACAATAAACCCCGAAATTTGAGTTACTAAAATGCGCACCATATTTCATGTCATTCTGTTGTGCTGCTATTGCGGAATTGGAGCAGCAGCGTCGTTTGAGGACGAATTAGTTCAAGCGGCAATCGATAGGACTAAACACAATGTGAAATATGATGGGGCCTACTATTCAATCGACTACCCCGGCGGGGATGTTCCCGCCAATATTGGTGTATGTACTGATGTGTTGATACGTTCTTATCGAGAAATAGAGGTGGATTTGCAGAAAGAAGTACACGAAGACATTGTTGCAAATTTTGACTCTTATCCTTCCAAGAGGATATGGGGCTTATCGAGGCCAGACACCAATATTGACCACCGACGAGTTCCAAACTTGCAAGTTTTTTTTAAGCGGAATGGCCAAGAACTCCCCATAACTGACAATGCAAGCGACTATAAAGCGGGTGAAATCGTTACGTGGATGTTACCTGGAAATAGTCCTCATATTGGTATAGTGACTGACCGGATGAGTGCCGATAATAAGCGCCCTCTTATAGCCCACAATATTGGTTCTGGCCCCAGATTGGAGGATATGCTCTTTGATTTCAAGATAACTGGACACTACAAATATGCGCCAGAAAAACATGAATAAATGATGCAGTTCTCGTCTATGCCGGATTAGTGCTCAGCATTGGAAATAAACTCAGTTTTTTCACAACTGAAATCGTTCCCACAATGTACGTCACTATTCTCTATGGCAAAAAACAAGGCCATCACGGGCGTGTAGCCCGCTCCTACGGTCGGACAAGTCACCTCTATTTGTCGACGATAACAAACGACCCATTTATGGCCACACAACCAATCCATACTCAAAATCCACACTCTATAATCGGGTTTTATGACCAGAGAGACAAATATCAGGCTGCTTGTTTTCTCAGTCCCTGAAAAAAATCACTCACCACAAAAAAGGGCGGCCACAAGGGGCCGCCCTCACACATACCCTGTACTATCGGCGGCGCAAGTGCCCCAGACCACGATCCAGCAGGCCGGATGCGCCCTGAACATTGACATTCTGCGCTTGGGTGCTCGTCGATGCTTTGCCCACCACGCTTGCGATCTCAGCAATCGGGCTCAGGGTACGAGAACCACAATAAAACTGTTGAGACACCTCATCAAACGAATTTCCGCTAATGAAGAACTGCCAGAGTTGATCCCAACCATTGACAAAATCCATATCGCAAACCGAAACATTGAAGGTAAAGTCACTTATGGGATTCATCGCATCAATCCAGGTATTGGCCGGAGCGGGCAGATCAATTACCTGCCAGTCGGTCGCGTTTTCATCCAACATCACCATCCATACAGTTAGCTGCTCCGTGCTGCCATAACTCTCCATATTCAACGTAATCATATCACGCGGAGTGCTGCCTGTTATCTCCCAGCTCAATGTGCGGGTTGCATCTGCATAGTCGAAACTGTCCATACTGTAATCGGGCAGAGACACCTGCACAGACTGTGCGAGGGTATCATGGCGCGTACTGCTGTACAGCACGCTAACACTGGAACCTGTCCATGCGTCTAC